>CAJVYO010000030.1 GCA_913009515.1 uncultured Methylococcaceae bacterium | reverse complement strand
GTATTAGTTAATAAAATCTGTGCAATAATTTGGGGTGTAGGGTCTATCGTTACCACGCTGGAGCGTGGGAACAATGCAGTTTGGGACGTAGGAACAATACATTTTGGGGCGTAGGATTCTATCGTTCCCACGCTCCAGCGTGGTAACGATGCATTTAAAAGGTAGATTAATGTTTACGCCTCAGATGAAGTTTGCATCCCAAATTATGGGTATTATGTTGTGTTAAGTCTTAATTTATAGGAGCATTTTTTTAATGAATGTTAAATATCAGCTAATAAGTAGTTTATTGTTGGTGTCGAGTAGTCTTTTCGCTAGCCCGCACGCTTATATTAGTAATCAATTAGATAATACGGTAGCTGTTATTGATTTGAAAGATAACCGTGTTATCAAATCAATAGCTGTTAAAGGCAAACCTGTGGGGGTGGCGGTTAATCCTGTGTTAAAGCAGGTTTATATCAGTACGCCCAGTGGTGAAGGCTTCACAGTATTAGATAGTGAGTCGTTGACGGTTATTGATCGGGTTAAAGTCGGTGGGGCATCTGTGGGTATTGCGGTCAGTCCTAATGGACAACGTATTTTTGTGGCAGATTGGTATGAAAACACGGTTTCAATTTTTAATAGTGCGAATTTAAAGCGTGAAAAAATATTAACGGTTGGTAAATCGCCGTCTGGTTTGGCGGTGAGTGCTGATAATAAGTGGTTGTATGTGGCTAATCGTATGGATAATAGCGTGTCTAAAATTAATTTAAAGACGTTAATCATAGAAAAAACAGTGACAGTGGGTAAACATCCTTTTGGATTGCATTTAGATAAAACAGGGCAGTTTTTATATGTAGCGAATGTGGAGAGTGATGATGTGTCGGTGCTAAATGCGATTAAATTCAATGAGGTGGCGCGGATTAACGTGGGTGAGCGTCCTTATGCAGCAACCTCGGCTTTAAACGGGCGTTTATTATTTGTGACCAATCAAGATGACAGTTCGGTGTCGGTGATTGATACAAAAAAACGCCAAGAAATTAAAAAAATTGAGGTAGGTGATAAACCTGAAGGGATTAGCGTTGAGCCAAACGGGCAATATGTTTATGTTGCTAATTGGTTTGATGGCACGGTGTCAGTGATTGATGCACGTTCTTTAAGCGTGGTAAAAACGATAGTGTCTGGAGAAGGAAGTCGGGCGTTTGGTGATTTTATTATTGAAAATTAATTTACGTTTATTGCTTGTATTGCAGGTAGATAATGTAGAATATGATGCATTAATATAAGAAATTTCTGTATGTCTTTGTGATTTTATTAAAAGTGTGGAGAGTATGAATAAAAATATAACCCCAACAACAAAAGAAAGGGTGATGAAATCTGATGAATTTATTGTTTCGAAAACAGATACTAAAGGGCGGCTAACCTATTTTAACCGTATTTTTATTGAATATTCGGGTTATGATGAGGCGTTTTTATCAGGTAAACAGCATAATGTTGTGCGTCATCCTGAAATGCCACGTTCTGTTTTTAATATGTTGTGGGCGACCGTTAAATCAGGTGAAGAATTTATTGGCTATGTGAAAAATATGGCAGCAGATGGCTCATTTTATTGGGTGCATGCAACTGTCACACCGAGTTATGAAGATGAGCGTATTGTGGGATTCTTTTCGATCAGACGTAAACCGGATATCAGAACCATTACTGTTATTGATGGATTATATAAAAAGATGTTAAATGCTGAAAGGCAAGTAGGATCTAGAGAAGCGATAGGGGCAGGCACTAAAGTCCTTATGGATGTCGTTAATAAAACAGGAAAGAGTTATCATGAATTCATCATTTCGCTTTAATGGTAAGAATACAGTCCTAATATTGACTGCATTCTTAATTGGTTTAACTATTGAGTCCTTGGTACATAAAGGGATTGAATTGGTACATCTTATTCCTACTCTATTGGCTTTTA
Organism: uncultured Methylococcaceae bacterium; assembly: GCA_913009515.1. Classification (GTDB taxonomy): domain Bacteria; phylum Pseudomonadota; class Gammaproteobacteria; order Methylococcales; family Methylomonadaceae; genus Methyloprofundus. Next base: position 9,074 of record CAJVYO010000030.1, on the reverse strand, counting down.
TTGTTGTATTTTTATTTTTTAAGCAGTCAAAAAAAGAAACGTATATTCTGGAGTCCATGGATCAAATGGGCAAGAATATGCAGGAAGGTCGATTAGAGTATCGTATTACCAATATTAGCAAAGATGCTGAACTTTATAATATTGCATGGAATATGAATGAAGCTCTCGATCAAATTGAAGGTTATATGCGCGAGTCTTCAACGTGTTTTGATGCGGCAGATAGCGGGCTCTATTACCGTAAAACACAGCCTGCAGGATTAAGAGGGGCTTTTTCAGCTGGTTTGAAGCATATTGATATTTCGTTAGATAATATGAAACAAACGGCATTGACGTCATCACGAGATGAGTTGTTTTCACAGTTAGGTCAAATGAAGACTTCTAATTTACTAAATAGCTTAAATCGTACCGAACATGATTTAACCAATATTGCTGAGAGAATGCAGCAAGTAGAGGGGATTACTAAAGAATCAAGTGATATTTCCTTAGAAAGTAAAAATTCTATTGGTGTGGTGGTTAAGCAGTTAGCCTCTATTATCGGTAAAATTTCATCAATGAAACAGTCATCGTTAGAATTAAGTGAAAGCAGTAAAGAGATTATGGATGTAACGTCTTTAATTACTAATATTGCCGAACAAACTAATTTATTAGCGTTAAATGCGGCGATTGAAGCGGCTCGTGCGGGTGAACATGGTCGAGGTTTTGCGGTAGTTGCGGATGAGGTGAGAACCTTAGCTGAAAACACCAAAAATGCGACGGCAAAAATTAACGAAACGATTGGTAAATTTACTAAATCAACTGAAATTATTGTTGAAGAAACCGGCAATATGGCAAGTATGACGGATAAGACCCGTGAGGCGATTAGTGAGTTTGAAGTGAGTATCGGTAAGGTATCATCGATTGCGGCTGAAACTTATAAGGAAGTACATAGCACGCAAATGATTAGTGATATTTCGCTAGCTAAAGTACAACAAATGATTTTTGTGCAACAAGGTTATCGTGCAGTTGAAACCGGTGCTGATTCTCCTGCAGCAAAAGCAGTTCAAGTTGATTCTCATAGCACTGGCTTGGGTTTATGGCTTACTAGCGGTAGAGGCTTTGAAAATTATGGTGAAGAGCCTGTTTTTGAAGAGATTAAATATCCACATGAATTAGTTCATAAGTGTATGTTTATTATTGTTAACGCATTAAGTAGTGATTGGGTAGGAAACTCAATTTTACAAGCTCAAATTATTGATAACTTTAAAGCGGTTGAAGAAAATAGTTTATTAATGAATGAAAAATTAGATTCTTTGTTGTATAACGGCGAAGACAATGAAAATGAGAATGCTTAAGCTGTAATTAATTAAAAAATAATCGTAGGATATTAAGATATGACCGTAGAATACAGTATAGATAATGGCACTTTAAGTGTTAAAGTAGCAGGACGTTTTGATTTTAGTGTTCATCAAGATTTCAGGAAAATGTCAACAGAATCTGTTAGCTTGAATAAGATTAATATTGATTTATCCCGAGTAGATTATATTGACAGTTCTGCATTGGGAATGCTGTTAATATTACGCGATAAAGTAGGCGAAAGAAAAGAAGCGATCACCTTAATAAATGCTCGCCCTGAAATTTTAAAGATTTTAAAAATTTCTAATTTTGATAGATTATTTGCCTTGCAATAATTTTTTTCAAAAAATTTGAATAATTATAATATTAAATACTTAATTTATAAATGAATCAAAAAATAAAAATTTTAGTCGCTGATGATAGTCGGTTAATTCGTGCCTTATTGAATGAAATTTTAATAAAAGAAGGTTTTGATGTTGTCTTAGTCAATGATGGTCTTGAAGCCGTAGAGGCTTTCAAGAAAGAACAGCCTGATTTGGTGATATTAGATATTATGATGCCAAATTTAGATGGCATTGGAGCCTGTGAATTAATACAAAAAGAACTGCAAGATGAGTATGTGCCGATTGTATTTATTACGGGTGATGAATCAGAGAAAAATTTACAACGCTGCCTTGATGTTGGCGGTGATGATTTTATTAATAAACCATTTAAAAGTATTGCACTGGTTGCTAAAATAAATTCTTTAATTAGAGTGAGAGTTTTATATAAGAAACAGTTAGAACAAAAGCAAGCGTTATTAGCGTTTCAAACTCAAACGTTAGAAGAAGAAGAGGTTGCTGCGAATTTAAATGATAATATTATTAATGCAGATTTTTTTAAATTAGCTGAATTACGGTATTTAGTCTCACCGGCAGCCTTATTTAATGGTGATATTTTATTGGTGTGTAAAACGCCGGCAAATCATTTAAATATATTATTAGGTGATTTTACAGGACATGGTTTATTAGCATCAATCGGGGCAAGTCCTGCGGCAGAGATATTTTATGGTATGACGCATAAAGGTTACGATATTAATGAGATTATTGTCGAAATTAATCAAAAAATGTGTAACATTTTACCGGTCAATAAATTTTTAGCGGTCACTATGCTGACATTGTATCCTGATACAAATATGTTAAAAATAATTCCCTGTGGTTTACCTGATCATTATTTATACAATAAAAAAACGCAAGAATTAAACTTAGTCATGTCTAACAATCTGCCATTAGGTATTTTAAAAGACTTTGAACCGGTTCATAAGATATTTACGATTACGGATGATGACTATTTGTATTTATTTACAGATGGCGTGATAGAAGCAGAGAATAAACAGGGTGAGCAGTTTGATTGTCCTAATGTCATAGATTGCATTACCAATAAAGATGATGCTTATATGGCATTGATAGAAGGCTTAAATGAGCATACGGGGAATGTGCAACAGCAAGATGATATTACTTGGGCTGAATTGCATTGTAAGACTAACGATATAGATTGGATTGGTAGCAGTTACGATGCGGGGAAAGAGGCTTTGCCTGTTGAAGCATTAACGTGGAAAACTTCATTTGATTTTAATATCGATACCTTGCGTAAGATTAATCCTGTGCCGATTGTTGTGAACAATATTATGGAGATACAAAGTTTACAAGCACATCGGGAAGATATATTTTTAATTGTGACTGAGTTATTTTCTAATGCCTTAGAACATGGCATATTATCCTTAGATTCTAATTTAAAAGTAACCGCTGATGGTTTTATGGATTACTATAAGGAACGAGAAGAGCGTTTAGCATCGTTTACGGAAGGGGCTTTAAAAATAAGTTTATCTCATGAAGTAACGGCAGTCGGTGGCAAGTTATTAATTCGTGTTCAAGATTCAGGCAAGGGATTTGATATTACAAAAATTAATAATAATATAATGTCGAGTAATATGAATAATTTTGGTCGTGGTATTCAGCTGTTAAAAACCTTATGCTCTTCCGTTGAGTACAGCGGTGATGGTAATAAAGTTAAAGCTGTATACGACTGGACATTTTAAGATAGGATTATCTATTATGGAAACCAAGATTCATAAATCTAAATTTGTAATTATCGCGTCAATAGCAACTGAAATAACTAAAATAATAAATATTGCGAAAGAACTATCGTTAGCGGCGGGTAATGCTAAGGCGATTGCGTATCGTGCTGGCGATAAGGCAAAGGGATTTCAGCCGATTACGGATTTCATTAATGAATTAGCCAAAGAAACCTTAATGTTAGTCAATGACATTAATAATAATGCGTATAGTTTATATAATATTTCCATAGAGGAATATCGTATAAAAGAAGCGATAAAGGGCATCAATAAGGTTAATAAGCTGATAGGAAACAAAAATCAGCAGCCTTATTATTACAATTCTTTAGAGAGTTTCTCTTTAACTTTAAATAAAGAATTAATGTATTGCAGCGAAGATTTAGATATTAAGGTTAAAGAATTACTAGATCAGTTAGATGGTATTATGCGTCCCGCAAGAGCGGCGCGAGTAATTGCCGCTAATTCAAGAATTGAAGCCTCTCAGGCTGATGAGTATTTACAAAGTTTACAAGGTGTTGCAGAAAGTGTCGATAAGGCCGCACAAGTTATTTATGATAGTGTGCAGCGTTCTCAACGCACCTTATCAATGATTAATCATTTAGATTAAGATAGAGTTATCAATCAAACGGTGGTGTTAATTAGATGAAAATGGTTAAGCTATATAGTGGCAATCATCAATGGATTTTATGTGGTCGCGATGTACATAAAACAGCTCAGATTATTGATACGAATCAGTATATTTTTAGAACTAGAAATCGTTGTTTGTTAATCGATCCGGGTGGAACTGAATTATTTTCACCGATGTTAGTGGCGGCTTTGCATTGGGCACCTATCGAAGAAATTACCGATTTATTTGCATCTCATCAAGACCCAGATGTGATTTCGTCATTAGGTTTATGGGATAAAACCTTACCTAAGGCGACGTTACACGCCCCTAAATTATGGGAAGGTTTTTTACGTCATTTTGGTTGTGAATCAATTGAATATAATGGCATTCCTGATGAAGGTAAAATACTGAATTTTGAGGGTTCTGAATTACATATTATTCCTGCCCATTATTTGCATTCGTCGGCTAATTTTAATTTATATGACCCAGAAGCAAAGCTTTTAATGTCGGGTGATATTGGAGCTGCCCTGGAAGATAATGATAGTCCTGTCTTTGTCGATAATTTTGATGAACATGTCGAAAAAATGCGCTTTTTTCATCAACGTTGGATGCCGTCAGAAAAAGCAAAATTAGACTGGATTAATCGAGTAAGAAAATTAGATATCGAAATGCTAGCCCCTCAGCATGGACGCATTTTTAAAGGTGATGATGTAAAACGATTTTTAGATTGGTTTGAATCGTTAACAGTCGGTATTGCAACTGTTTAAAATAGTTCTGTTAAGAAATTTTTCATTGCCAGCCAAGCTCGTTCACTATTAACCGGATGGTAGACTAAGCCTAAATTGATATCATTAGCATCTGGATTTGTAAAAGCATGTTGTGTGTGGCTATAGTGGTTTAATTGCCAGTCAACGTGCTTAGTATTCATTTCTTGATAAAAATGCGTTAATTCTTCAGGGTTAGTTAATGGGTCTTCATGCCCATGTAGAATAAGCATTTTAGCAGTGATAGTTTTTTGGTCTATTTGCTGTGCGGTGGGTGGCTTTAATAAGCCATGAAAACTAACGACACCTTTAATATCTGCTCCAGAACGTGCTAAATCTAACACACAAAGCCCACCAAAACAAAAGCCAATCGCGGCAATGTTTTTATCATCAACCCACGGTAATAATTTTACCGCATACAGAGCTGCGTTCATGCGTTTTTGTAAGCAAGCTCTATCATCGATAAAAGGCTGCATTAAGCGGCTGTTTTCTTCAATGCTATTGCCGGTTTTTCCTGCACCGTACATGTCTAATGCAAAGGCAACATAGCCTAATTTTGCTAGTTCGATAGCTTTATCTTCAACGAATTGATTACGTCCACCCCAAGCATGAGCAATTAAAATAGCCGGTTTACGTTCTTTAGAGCTATCATCATAGGCGAAAAAACCTTCTAATAAGGTTTCATCATCAAGGTAATTAATGGTGTTAGATATAATCGCCATAGTTAATCTGTTAGGTTATGAGTACTTTTTAGATGTGTTAAAAAACCAGTCGAGGCGGCTTCTATTAAATCTAATACTTTCTCAAATCCATAAGTACCCCCATAATAAGGGTCAGGGACTTCAGAGGTATTAAGTTGAGGCGCATAATCTAAAAATAATTGTATTTTATGTTGATGCTCAGCAGGGCAGGCTTGTAACATGATGGCATGATTCTCTGCATCCATTGCCAGTAAATAATCAAAATCTTCAAAATCACCAAAGACTACCTTTCTTGCTCTAATCTTGCTTAAATCAATATCTCTATCTTTAGCAGCTTTTTGAGAGCGTAAATCAGGTGCTTCATCAATATGATAAGCATGAGTACCGGCAGAATCAATATACAATTGATTTTGAAGGCCATTCTCAGTAATTAATTGTCTAAAAACCCCTTCAGCGGTTGGTGAGCGACAGATGTTGCCCATACAAACAAAGAGTATTTTTATCGCTGCTTCTTTATGTTTATTTACCATGACTTAACCCAATCACCTTCTTTCACACCTAATATATGCGGGGGAGATTCAAGTTCACCGACTGAGAATAAAGGGGTCACTTCAGTAATGGTTAATATGCCCGCTGGTTTTTTATGATGTCCAATAATTTCTTGACCACTGCCTGCGGCATTAATCGTCCCTAAGCTACTATAAACTACTAATTGGTCGCCGATATTAACTTGCTCTTGTGCGCCAGCATCGATAAAGACTTTATTTTCATCAATTTTTAAAATGCGGGTATAAAGCGGGTAACAGTTTAAAGATTGTTGAATATCTTGAACTGCTTGATTAATAATCGATGTAATTTTATTTCCGGTATCAGTTTCTTTAAATTCATCACTGCCGACGACGACATTATGCGGAATAATGACTTTGCCTTTGGCGGTTCTGCGGTAGCGATGTTGAAACAATAAGGCACCCGTATAACCATCATGTAAATAAATATCGACGGTAATAGCACGAGTACTAGAGAGGTAGCTAGTGTAGGAGTTTAATAATGATTCTATGCCTGAACCACGATTATAATGGGCGGGCGATATTTCTAAATCTCTAATAACGCCCGATAAAATGAATTGCCCGCGATGCTTTTGTGCGAGTTTCATTTCTGTCGATATTTGGTAGGGATGAGCACCTAAGACTTCGGGAGCAAGGTTTGCTTCATTAAAAATAACCGTTTGGGTTAAGTTTTTGCCGATATAAGCACCTGTTTCTGCAAGAATATTATTAATTTCTCTTGGAATACCTGAGCTAAGATCATTGCTTTCAGCCATACTGCTTTGGCTAGGATGAACCATAGGGAATGCAGTGGCAATAATGCGTTTACGGAACATCGGCGTACACATATTAGCATCGCTTAAACGCACGATAGCTCTAACATGAAAGATATTATCGGTAACCCATTCATCAATAATTTCAGTATTATTAATTTGAGCCGTGGTTTTTAAGGTGAAGGCATCTAAAGCAATACTTTGAGATTTAACGAGGGTACGGCTTTTAATTTGACCGCTATTTTGTAACGAGGATTGACGAATGGCATCACGAATAGCCATTTTTCGAGCGAGTAACTTCGCCCCATTTTTAATGATGGCTTGACCTTCGACGGTGACGATTTTTTCAGATAAATCGACCCCTTTATTGCCGCATGCTTGAAGTAATGTTAAACAAAGAGTGAGTAATAAATATTTTAAGGCAATTGGCATGATTTTTTGAAGGGGGATTTTAGCCCCCTTTATTATTAATTTTCTTGGCTATAAAATCCTGATATATCAGGGTGTTTGTAACAATCAATTGATGAACAGCTATAAGGTGTGATGCTGGCTGTATTCATTTTTGATTGTGAATTGTAACGTTGATTAGCACCTTGTGGATTAGTTATGCATGATTCACTAACGGTTTTATCATGACTTAAACAGTTAAAAAACTTAGGTGTTAATATTATTTCTAATGTTGTTTCATAAGTATCTGCGTTAATAGCTGTAATACTTTTCACTTTTGCACCTTTTAAGAAGGCATCAACATATAATTTATAATTATCATCTTCAACAATCATATCAGAAACCGTGGTACGACCATGAATCTGAATGCCGTGAATTTGCTCGGCTAAATTCCTATAAGCATCCATTTTTGAAGCACGCATACTAATAAGGCGACGTTGTTCGGCAGAATAGGTTTTATATATATCAGCGGTACCATATCCTAATGCAACTAATGTTTTAGCGGGTTTATTTACTTTTACAACATTATGAGGCGAACATGATATTAATGTAATAACAGCAAATAATAGTATGAAAACTTGGTTTATCTTTTTAATCTTCATTATCGTAATCTCATTTATTTATAAGCTTTGGTTAGTATTATACTTATATATAGCGACCTTAGCGTCACTTCTTAAAGTAATAAATTAACTACATGCTATAAATAACTGATTTTTCTGATAATGTTTTTTTAAAGTTCCCTCTATTTTACATAATTAGGGCTAAAAAATGTCTTTTTTAGCTGGCTGACTATCATTGTATAAACTTTTTCAGGCCCTGACCATTTTTATTTAAGGTTATTTTCTGATTTAGAGGCTAATTTCCCAACAATAATGAATTCTTGGCGTTCTGGAAAAATCCTCAGGAATCGTTTTCGCTGAAATATCGTGAATCGTTAAATTTTGTAGTGCCTCTGTATCTAATTTAAAGCGTTTAAAATTAGTCGAAAAATAAAGTACCCCGTCATCACTTAATAACTGAACTGCATTAAGAATTAAATCAACATGGTCATCCTGAATAATTAAATTATCATCCATGCGTTTAGAATTAGAAAAAGTCGGTGGATCTAAAAAAATCACATCATATTTTTGACGAATAACGGCTTGGCTGGCGGTATTATGTAGCCAATCAATACAATTTTCTTGAATAAAATAATGCTTACCTTGGCTGGTCTTATTCAAATCCATATTGCGTTTTGCCCATTTTAAATAGGTTTTCGACATATCCAATGTGGTGGTGGATAACGCCCCGCCTAACGCTGCATGAACAGAGGCAGTACCGGTATAAGCAAATAGATTTAAAAAATGTTTACCTTGGCATTGTTGCTGAATGGTGTGTCGAATAGGGCGATGATCTAAAAATAAACCGGTATCTAAATAATCTTCAAAATTAACATAAAATTTTGCACCATGCTCTTCAATGATTTCAAAGTGTTCTGATTCAGCATGTTTTTCATATTGTTCGGTGCCTTTTTGTTTGCTGCGTATTTTTAAATAAAGCTGTTCTTTAGGAATATTAAATATCTCTGGAATAACTGCCATCGCCGCACTTAAACGTAAGTTAGCATCTTCAGGTGAAATAGATTTGGGTGCTTGATATTCTTGTACATTCAGCCATGTTTTATCACCTTGATAGACATCAATGGCAAAGGCATACTCAGGTAAATCAGCATCATAAATACGGTAACAATTAATTTGATTACGTTTATGCCATTTATTGAGTTTTTTGATATTCTTTTTAAGGCGATTAGCAA
>CAJVYO010000029.1 GCA_913009515.1 uncultured Methylococcaceae bacterium | reverse complement strand
TGTGACGTGGAATAGTGCCTTACATTATAAAATTAAAGTACATAAAGAACAGTTATTAGAATTTTCACTCACCGCTCATAATCTGCTGGATAAAAAATATTACACTCAATCTATTATTACGCCCAAAGCCAATGCCGCTGTTAACTTTGATAGCCAGTATCAAGGACGGCATGTCCGCGTTGGCATTAGTTATCAGTGGTAATCTAAATCAATTCAAACGGTGTTGATGATTCACCAGATATTGACTCATCTCATCAATCGGCAAAATCACATCGACTGCGTTTAAATCAATCGCTGACTTCGGCATACCATAAACAATACAACTTTGCTCATCCTGTGCAATCGTTCGGCAATTTTTTTGATGCATAGCTAACATGCCATCTGCCCCATCTGCTCCCATGCCACTTAACATAATTGCAATCGCTTGTTGTTCACACTGTTGAGCCGCTGAATAAAATAAACGTGAGACCGATGGCATAAAACCATTGCTTGCTTCGTCATCTGCCAAATTAATATAAAAATGCGACCCTTTTTTAGCCACTTCACACTGCATTGAATCTGGTGCAAAATAAACATAGCCTGCCTGCAATAATTCATCTTGTTCCGCTATTTTAATCTGTAATGCACTGACATTATTTAGCCACGCAACCAAGCCCTCCACAAAGCCTATAGAAATATGTTGCGTAATCACAATCGGTAATGAAAAATTACCGGGTAATGATGATAACATCGACTTTAATGCTTGTGGCCCACCAGTAGAACTGCCAATGACGACGAGCTTATAATTATTATCTTCTGATGCAGGTGTTGTTTCTAATATAACAGGTGTTATTGTAGGGATTACGATTCGACGCTTAATCAGCTTAACTTCAGCCATCGCTCTAATCGTGCCTAATAACTCCTGTCGCATAGCGTCAAAATTACTTGCCGTCATTGCACATGGCTTTTCTAATACCGCTAAAGCCCCTTCATCAATTGCATTAAAACTAATTTGTAATTCATCATTCACATTAGAACTAATCACAATAATAGGAATCGGCTGGTGCGACATAATATGCTTAATCGTGCTAATCCCATCCATGACCGGCATCCGAATATCCATGGTAATTAAATCAGGTTTTAATGCTTCAGCCATTGCAATCGCTTCGTGTCCATTTTTAGCCTCACCGATTATCTGCAAATCCTTTTCTTTGCCAATAATCGCAGTCAAAAGCATTCTAATCACCGCTGAATCTTCAACAATTAATACTTTAATCACCTAAATTAACTGCTTAATCATGGTTAATAATACATCTGTATTTAACATATCCTTGGTAATATAAGCACTGGCACCCAGCTTAACCCCTTGCATTTTATCTTGCTCACTATTTAAAGAACTGACAATAATCACCGGAATTGAGGCGGTTGTGGCATTAGTTTTTATTTTTTCAACCAATTCAAAACCATTCATTAATGGCATTTCAATATCACTAATAATTAAATCATATTGTGGATTAGTTTGTAAGGCATTCCATGCCTCTAAGCCATTAACAAAAGAGCTTACTTCAAAACCTTGACGTTTTAAAATATTTTCTTCTAAAGTTCGGGTGGTCACAGAATCATCAACGATTAACACTTTCTTAACGGTCTGCTTATCCGCTGATTTATTTTCAATAAACGTCGTGGTGATATTTGCTTGTTCTGATTTTTCAATTAATTCTTCAATATTTAAAACTGGCATTAAATGACCATCCGCCATACTACTCATGCCTATCGCATAAGGTACTTTAATTAACGGATACTGAAACGCTTTAATAATTAATTCTTGCTCACCAAAAATATCACTCACAATTAAAGCAATGGTTCGCAAACCATTAGAAATAAAGACCATTGGAATTAAACCATCAGCACTCGCTTCTTTTGTCGGTTGATTTAATAATTCGGCTAAATAAAAAGCCGATACCGGTTGTTTATATTTATCCAGCACTACTTTTTTGCCATTAATGACTTTAATATAATGATTCGGAAATTCTTTCACCCAATCTACGCCATAAGAAGGAAAAGCGAGAATAGCCTCATTCACTTTGACTAATATACCTTGTTCACTGCTGAGGGTCGCAGGCAAGGTCATAATAAATTCAGTGCCTTTATTCAGTGTTGATTTAAGTTCTACGCTACCTTTGATTTTACGCAAATTACTGCGCACAATATCTAAACCTACACCCCGCCCCGAAACAGTGGTAACAATATCAGCCGAAGAAAATCCGGCTTTAAAAATAAAATTCATCACCTCCTTATCCGATAATAAGGCTAATTCATCTGAGGTCGCAAAATTCTTACTCAGTATTTTTTGCTTAACTTTATCTAAATCTATACCACGCCCATCATCTTTGACATAAATAATAATATTATAGCCACGTTTAATAATCGTAATCGATAATCTTGCTTTTAAATTTTTTCCTTTTTCAGCGCGTTCTGTAGAATTTTCAATGCCATGATCAATCGCATTATTCACAATATGTAATAAAGGTATGTTTAAATATTGATAGACATAGCGATCAATTTTTATATCCTTGCCGTCAATAACAAACTCAATCTGTTTGCCTTGCTGATTTGATAAATCGCGTACAATTCGATATAAAGGCATTAATAATGTATCAAATTTAACTAAACGCAATTTATTTAAAGAGTCACCTAATAAATTAACCTGTTGATTTAAATATAAACCCAAAGGCCGTCTGCGGTGATACATCGCTTTCGCATCATTTGATAGCTTTAATAATGTACTATTAATCGCTTGCTTATTTTTAACATCATCATTACCTATCGACTCATTAACATCACGACTTAAACTAGATAGCCCATTACTTAAATGTCGTAATTCAGTTAATAGCTGTGTAAATTGCAATTTACTAATATGCAAATCTTCAGAAATAATTGATATATCGCTAATATCTTCAGCTAAAACCGTATAACTTGCTTCCTGTTCTTCAGGTGCTTCAGTGGGTTTAGGATTATCAGCTAAGACATTATCAACTTTATATTTGTCAGCAGCATTTAAGCTAGGTATTGCTAATTCTTTTTCATCAACACTGTTCGATAAATCAGGCTTAATAATATCAATTTTTACTTTATGTTGATATTCAGCCTTAAAAAAATCATTATTTAACGTGGCTTCTAAATCTTCTAATAAATTTTTTAAATTAAAATCATACGATTTCTTATTTTTTTCTGCATTAAAAATATCCTGAATACGATCTAATGCATTCAGTAAGATATTAATTAATTGTTCTGATTTATTTAACTTATTTGTTACTAACGCACCCATAATCGATTCAAGCTGATGCGTTACATCAACAATATCATTTAAACCAATGCCTTTTGCAGAGCCTTTAATGGTATGTGCGGCACGCAACATTTCATCAGCATTATAAGTTGCAATCTCAGCACCTTCTAACTTTTCAAGTGCTAATAAGTGCATGGTAATTAACTGAATTTGTTCTGCCAGCTCATCCTCAAAAACAACCATGAGCTGCTGCATTAATTCCTCATCAAATGCCATAGTATTAATTTATCTCACTATTTATAGACATTTAATGTTTCATTTAATTTATCAGAAATTTGCATTAAAGTATAAGATACTGTTTTTGTTTGTTCTGCCGCCATCACAAATTGAGTGGTCACGCTATTAATTTGATTCATTGCCACTGCAACCTGTGAAATACCAGCACCTTCCTGTCTAACGGCGGCAACAATTTGTTGGCTAGAAATAACCGACTCTTGAATGACATTATTCAATTTTTGCATAATATCACTGGTGCTATTCACTAACACTTCAACTTGGTCAACGCCTTTTGTGCCTTGTTCCGTTGCCATTACCACACGATCTGTCGCTAATTGAATATCCCTTAAAATAATATGTACTTGCTCAGTCGATTCCTGAGATTGCTCAGCTAAATCCCGAACCTCTGTTGCCACAACCGCAAATCCTTTGCCTGCTTCACCCGCTTTTGCCGCTTCAATTGATGCATTAAGAGCTAACATTTTAGATTGCTGCGTTAAATTAGCAATTACATTATTAACACTGCCAATTTGCTGGGTTTTTTCACTTAAACTCAAAATAGTATGTGAAATACTATTCACTCGTTCACGAATATCGTCCATAGATTCAATTAATTGAAAAACAGCCTCAATGCCATTCTCCCCTTCAATACGAATATTTTCCGCTGCTGCCCCCAATGCCAATGCTTTAGATTGCGTTTGTTCCGAGGTAACTCTAATTTCTTCCAAGGTTGAGGTGGTTTCACTGACCGCTGAGGCTTGCTGGGTTGCCCCTGTAGAATGCGTAATCACTGCATTACTTAACTTATCGGTAGTTTCTAGCAATGACCCGCCGACATTTTTAACATTACTTATCATTGCTGCCAATCGAACCGACATAATATTAAGCTGTCGCCCCAACGATGCTAAATCATCATCACCGGTTATTTCAAGGGTTTTACTTAAATCACCCTCACTAATATTATCAACATACACCTTATACATCGCAACTTTTGATTCTATTTCAGATTTAGAAGTACTTACATCCTGAATATCTTCCACTAACGCATAGACATAATTATCAATCGCTAATTGCGAATCAATGGAAATAATTTTATTGACTGCTGATAATAACTTTAACATCCTGCGAGAACTATACCAGTACTTCTTTAAAATCAAAGGATTAATTAACTGCAAATAGACACTATAACCACCCAAATACCATTTAGGGGTAAGGCCTATTTTTTTATGTAACGCCCCTATTTTTAAGTTATTTTCAAAATAAATCCGATTATAATCCCCACAAAATAAATTAATTAAATACTCTTTTTGTTTTACTTTCAATCTATTGACATTTGAGCCTGCACTTTGAATGACGGCATTTAATTCAGGATACATAACAATATTATTATAAAATTCATCTACAATTTTATCTGCCTGCTTTATAATAACTGACTGAAAACTTTTTAATAGCTTACAATCTTCAGCAGTTAAATTAACATATTGTAAACGCTGTGCCATTTCAGCATCAGATAGCGGCATCACATTTAAAGCATTGCTTTTTTCATTATCCATATTTTTATTTATTATTTTATTTCAAGTAATTCATCAGATAATATTTTTTCAACATCTAACAAGATAAGAGTTTCATCAAGTAAGCCTAAAAAATATTGTGGATTAGCAATCAAAGTGTCATACACACTGGTTCTTACATCAATAACATTATAATAAAAAAAGTTAATCACTTCATTGACTAATAAACCTACAAACTTATTTTCATACCTAATAATGACAATTTTATGTTCTGCTGTCTCGGTATTTTTTAATGAGGTAGCTTCACATAAAATATTAACATCTAAAACAGTAATAATTTTACCTCGCCAATTAATCACGCCTAATATAAAATCTGGCAACCAATTTAAGGGGCTAATATAGTCAGCATCAATGACTTCATCAATCATTGACTGAGGAATACCATATTCAATATTATCACTATTTAACTTAAATTTTAAACAACAAACGGTCTGCTCAATGTCATCATCTAAATCAGTTAATGCTAATTTATGTGCACGGGCATTTAAAATTTCAATATCTTCTGCTGATGTGGGCATTAAAGTATTCGATAATTCCACGTTACTCATAAAACTCTACTTTATTTTCAATTAATGCCAATTCACTTTTCATCGCCTGACTAAAACCTGCATACGTTAAGGTAATCACATTATGAATAGGTCTATCTGCGGGTTCTTTATTGGAAATATCGATTGCATTTTGAATAAATTTAACCGCTTCTGTTTTTAATCCCTGACGTAATAATAACTGCCCTAATTGATAATGTGCTTCCATAAACGAATTATTTAAAAAGATAGTTTGTCTAAAGGCTTGTTCCGCTTTGGAAAATAAACCGAGCTGCATTAAAATTAAGCCATACAGTAAATAACTATGCGGCTCTAACATATCATATTCTATACTTTTCTCACACGCGACTTTAGCCGCTTTCATTCTGCCCATATTTGTTAAACATTTTGCCTGAAACTGATATAAATCTGAATCATTGGTATAGGTCACTAACGTTTTTTCTATTATCAGCAATGCCGTCACCCAATCTGCTTTTGATAATTCTCTAATAATACTCGATTTAATCGTTTTTAAATTATCTGCCTTGGACGTTACTTTAATACTATTTTTTTTATCACTCAATTTTATCGGCAACGCATTACGCTTAACTACTTCAACTTGAGAGCTTGGCACGCTATTATGTTGATAGGTCAATAATTTTTTCTTAAAATAAAAAACATCGCCCTCTGTTTCTAAACCTAAACCCTGAGTTTTAATATGCAAAGGATCAGAAGCAGCTAATAATAAACAACCTTCTTCATTTAGTGATTCTGAAAATTTTTCAAGCGTTTTTTCAATGACCTTTTTATCAAAATAAATAAATACATTACGGCATAAAATTAAATCCAGCGAACAAATACCATTCATTATGGATGGAAAGGTATTTTCAGATAAATTAACATACGAAAATTTAACACTGTCTTTAATTTTTTTATTCAATGCATAACTTTCATCAGCAATAAAATTAAAATAATTCTTATAATAACTAGAATCAGATTTTATACGTATTGACCAACTATTATAATGTGCTATTTTTGCATCATTTAATACTTTATAACTCACATCTGTGCCTAATAAATGTAAATTCCAATCATCATAATCCGGTAATAATTGATGTAATAAAATAGCAATCGAATAAATTTCTTGTCCTTTAGAACAGCCTGCACTCCAAATACGTAACTGCTTATCACCTAGCTGACGTTTTTTTTCAATTAATTTAGGCAAGTAATTATTTTTTAAAAAATCAAATTGAACCTCATCTCTAAAAAAATAACTCTCATCGACTGTAATTTTTTTAATTAATTCAATACATTCTGCACATTGCACATCATTTTTTATTTTATTTAATAATACTGCGGGTAAATAAATTTTATATTTTTCACAAATAAATTGAATTGTAAAGCGTAGATTATTTAATTGATGAGCCTGAATAATTAAACCATAATTTTCATTAATGAAATTAATGAAGTGTGCTTCATCCTGTGGGAATAATATAAAATTATCGCTCATAAGACTCATTGTACTGCAGAATCGCATTATTCAATTCTTCGGGTAAGACCGCATTAATATTCGATAAACTATTTTCTAATAACACATTAGAATCTAATACAAATGCGATTTCTTTTAAATGCTGATAGCATGCCATAAAAGGATTTTTTTTATTTATAAATTCAGGTGATAATTGTAAATCAGCCGGCTTTATATTGAGCACGGTTTTAATATCAGATACAATTAAACCTAACATACTTTGACTATCCAGTGTTTCACATAAAATAACACTGCTATTAATATCATACTGAGCGTCTACCGGCTGCCCAATACGCAACGACAAATCAATAACCGGCACTATCCTACCTTTATAATTAAACACGCCAACCAAATAATCAGGCGAGGCTGACACTGCTTTCAATGCCATTAATGAAACGATTTTTTCAATACGTTCAAGTTCAATCAAACATAACACCTGATTTGCTTTAACCTGCAAATATTGTATGTCTCTATGAAAAGAATGTCGAAAAAACTGCACGTCTTCCATGATACTAATTATTCAGTGACAATCGGCAAATCAATATGAACAGTTGTGCCCACATCAAGCTCACTGCTAATATGAATACGTCCCTTCATCGCATCAATTAACTGTTTAGTAATCGTCAAACCAATTCCTGTACCTTCGATATTTGTTGAATAATTAGCCCGTGTAAATGGTTGAAAAATATCCTCTAGAAATTCTTTTGACATCCCCATACCTGTATCAGAAACAGAAATCCTAAATTGACCGGCATTTACTTTTTCACTTTTAAGAGTAACACTGCCATTTTCTTTATTATATTTAATGGCATTAGATAATAAATTAATGATAACTTGTTTAATTCTTTTTATATCAATTAAAATAACCACATCATCCGTGCTTAAATCTTCATAACTAAACTTAATACGATGTTTTTCAGCTAACACGTTTATCATTACAATACAGTCATTTAAAAAATCATTGGGCGTGTGAGGCTGCATGATGAAATTTATTTTTCCAACCTCAATCGCTGACAAATCCAATATATCATTAATAAGTTCTAATAAATGTTGCCCCGCTTGATGGATATAACCGACTGATTCCTGTTGATCAGGCGTTAAAGGTGCATCGGTATCCATGCGTAATAATTGTGAAAACCCTAAAATAGCATTTAAAGGCGTTCTTAATTCATGGCTCATTTTAGATAGAAATTCTGATTTTGCTAAATTTGCACTATCGGCTTTTTGTTTGGCGACTTGTAAATTTTGTTCCGCAATTTTTCGATCGGTAATATCTCTAATCACCCCAACCGTGCCAATAAAAATTTCATCGCCTTGTTCATCATGCTCTTGCGAATACATCCCCGCAGAACTGACTTCCATATTAAGATATTCATTATCCAACGGCACCACTACCCCTGACATAGTATGCTCACTGTTGTTAACTTTAAATAATATTTCTAAGCCCGTTGTACGTCTTTCACCGGCACGGCGTTCATCAAATAACTTAGGTTGCTTGCACGTTTCACCATCAGCCATGCTAGACATCACCGATTGACGACTAATCTTGTTAACTTGTTCAGGAGCAATCAATTCACTAAAATGCAAACCAATCAATTCATCAGGGTTATAGCCTAATTTTCTAATACTTTGATTAAAAAATATAATCTTCCCTTCATCATCAATACGATAAATAATATCAGGCAGCGTTTCGACTAAACATCTAAAACGACTTTCAGATTCTTCTAGTTGCCGGGTGCGTTTGGTTAAATCCTTATTAACAATACGCAATTTTGATTGCACTTCAAGTAACCGATTATTCCTATGTAAAACCGTATCATA
This sequence comes from uncultured Methylococcaceae bacterium, assembly GCA_913009515.1. Lineage (GTDB taxonomy): Bacteria > Pseudomonadota > Gammaproteobacteria > Methylococcales > Methylomonadaceae > Methyloprofundus. The sequence continues at coordinate 2,074 of CAJVYO010000029.1, read as the reverse complement.
GGTTGATAATAGAAAGCTTAAAATTTGCCGCCGATTAGAATTAATGGCATGCACATCACCATTAATAGTCACTGTTAAAGGCTCTTTGGTTGCACTACTCGTTACATTTTCTAATAAAAATTTAATATTTGAATTTAACTCTTCTTCATCAAAAGGCTTAATCACATAAGAATCTGCAAGGGATTCAAGCCCTGTGATAATAGATTTAGTCTCTGATAATTCAGATAATAAAATAATAGGAATATGTTTTAAGGTAAAGTCATTCTTGATTTTCCATGATAATTCATAGCCATTCATATCCGGCATACGAATATCAGTGATAATCAAATCGGGGGCTTCCTGATGCACTATATCCAATGCAAAGTGAGCAGAATCTGCACAAACCACGGTGTGATTAGCCTTTTCTAATGCTAATTTTAGAATAATCGTTTGGGTCTTACTATCTTCAACAATTAAAATCTTAGGCATTCTTCCATTCTCAAGCGACTGTCACAATAATACAGCCATTGTAACAACTACAACTTAGCTAACAAAGATTTTTAAAAAAATTAAACACATTAAAATTATAGGATTAAACTAAAATATCAATAATATTATTATCTTAGTCTCATTGCTGCTCTTAAATTAATTATGCTGTTATTTAAGTAATATCTAAAATTTTATAAAAATGTTAAAATTGAAAAAATATCAATCTCTACATCCCTTTAGGCACGAGATTTTAACATCACACCTACTAAAATCTAAGTTGCTTATTCATGATTTCTATCCATAATTTAAGTTTTTCACGCGGTCATAATAAAATTTTTGATAATATTTCCTTATCAATTCGACCGAATAAAATCACCGCTATTATGGGGCCCAGCGGCACGGGAAAAACCACCTTATTAAAACTTATCGGCGGACAAATCAAACCCGATAAAGGCAATATTTTAGTTAACAAACAAGATATACACGCCTTATCACGCACTGATTTATATAACTTACGCAAAAAAATGGGCATGTTATTTCAAAGTGGTGCCTTACTCACAGACATGTCAGTCTATGATAATATTGCCTTTCCCATTCGTGAACACACCGAATTACCTGAATCAATTATTCGTACCATTGTATTAATGAAACTGAATGCAGTCGGACTACGCGGGGCAAAAAATTTAATGCCCAATGAATTATCAGGCGGCATGGCAAGACGCGTGGCAATGGCGAGAGCCTTAGCCCTTGACCCCGAAATGATTTTGTATGACGAGCCCTTTACAGGGCAAGACCCCATTTCTTTAGGTATATTGGTTAAGCTAATTAAAACCCTGAATGAAACCTTAAAAATTACCAGCATTATTGTTTCCCATGATGTGGAAGAAACAGCGAGTATTGCTGATTATATTTATGTATTATCGGGCGGCAAAATTATGGGGCAAGGTAGCCCAGATGCACTTTATAATTCCGATAACGCATGGATACAACAATTTATGCAAGGCAAATCAGATGGCCCAGTGCCGTTTCACTATCCTGCACCAAACTTTGAAACTGAATTGTGGCATAATTAAATAATGAACGTATTCCAAGTTATCGGCCACAACACCTTAGCCTCCTTAGCAAAATTAGGGCGTGCCAGTTTATTTTTAATCGCAATATTAAAAGGCTTGGGCTATGTTGTTATGCACCCCAGATTGCTGATTAAACAACTCTATTCTATTGGCGTATTAAGCTTTTGGCTAATCGTTATTTCAGGTTTATTTGTCGGCTTGGTGTTAGGCTTACAAGGTGTGTATACGCTTTCTCGATTCGGAGCTGAATCCTCTTTAGGGGTAATGGTAGCGGCGGCTCTAGTACGTGAATTAGGCCCTGTTGTCAGTGCCTTATTATTTGCAGGACGAGCCGGTTCAGCTCTAACGGCTGAAATAGGTTTAATGAAAAGTACCGAACAATTATCAGGCATGGAAATGATGGCGATTGATCCGCTTAAATATATCTTTGCTCCGCGTTTTTTTGCAGGCTTTATTTCCTTACCGTTATTAGCCATCTTATTTAGTAGTTTTGGAATATTAGGCGGCTATATTGCGGGTGTCGAATTATTACA
>CAJVYO010000028.1 GCA_913009515.1 uncultured Methylococcaceae bacterium | reverse complement strand
AAATCAACACTTTTGCCATTGCTTTCCATATCACCTTGCTGGAAATAATCAGCAAAAAAGCACATATTATGATCATACGACAACATCGCATGCGATTCAGCATCAAAGAAATTATTATACCAAACCCCTAATAAAGCCATGATAACAGGGATATTTTTTTCAAAAGGGGTTTCTTGAAAATGCTTGTCGGCTTCGTGAGCCCCTTCAAGTAATTGTTCGAAATTATCGAAACCCACATAAAGAGCGATAGATAAGCCAATAGATGACCATAAAGAATAACGTCCGCCGACCCAATCCCAAAATTCAAACATATTGTTGGGGTCAATCCCAAAATTAACCACGTTTTCTTTATGCGTTGATAGGGCAACAAAATGTTTCGCAACCGCCGTTTCATCCTTTGCTGATTTCAATAACCATGCGCGTGCTGAACCTGCATTAGTCATGGTTTCGTGGGTGCTGAATGTTTTTGAGGCAATTAAAAATAACGTGGTTTCGGGTGAAACAACTTTGAGTGTTTCAAGTAAATCAGCTTGGTCAATATTAGAGACAAAATGTACGCCCATGCCTTCAATCGCATAAGGTGTCAGGGCTGTAGTCACCATTTTAGGGCCTAAATCAGAGCCGCCAATACCAATATTAACAATATCGGTTATTTTTTTACCGCTATAACCTTTCCATTCACCAGAGTGAACAGATTGGCAAAATTTTTGCATTTTATTTAATGCCCCATTAACATCTGGCATCACATCAACCCCGTCAAGATAGACAGGTGTATTGCTGCGATTACGCAAGGCGGTATGCAGGACAGCACGATTTTCAGTTTTATTAATACGTTGTCCACTAAACATATCTTGGATATGTTGTTTCAAACCCATGGCATTGGCTAAATTAAATAATTTAGGTAATGTTTCATCGGTGATTCTGTTTTTTGAATAATCAAAGATTAAATCATCCATTTGAATGGAGTAATGATTAAAACGATTGGGTTCAGCAGCAAATAAGTCTCTAAGATGCAGAGGATTAACCTGTTGCTGATGTTCTTTTAACGCCAGCCATTCGGGTGAATTGGTGATATGAGACATGAGTGAGCCCTTTAAAAAGTGCAAAAGTTATAATTATAATCGGTGAATGCTCCCCACTCAAGCTAACGCTATGAATGAGACAAGGGAATTATCTTAAAAACTTAAAAGATAGGAGCGTGTTAGTCGCATTTAGCGACATTTTTGACATCTAAAGAGCGGAAATCCCTATTCTAACTCAGGAATAGGCTTATATTGATATTTTCTAATAGTTCCTGCTGTTGACGGTATTATTTTTATGTTCACATTCAACACAAATAAAATCAGCTTGCGTAAGTGGGTTTTCTTTGGCGACATAATAGTAGCTTGATGTTATGCGGTGGCACTTTAATAACTATACGACCCTTCAAGTCTTGTTTTTATTTCAACATATCAAAAAATAGCTCACAACCTTGATCTAAAATTGATTTATTCAATCCTGCTACTTTAAAATGGATTAATTTAAACCATATGAAATATATTGTACCCCATGGTTTTTTTAAACTATGTTTTTAGCTGCATTAGGATTTAATAATAAATTATGGAATTACAAATAAGACATATACAAGATTTTTTAAAAAAAGAGATTGAAGCATGTCATGAATCAGAATCTACATTGTTTGAATATAAATTAGAGGCTTTATTGGATGGAGGTAAAGTCTCCCCTTGGCACTGCCAGTGTAAGTCTATCTGTAGGGTCATATTTTTAATCATGTAAAGTTATGCTTATTTTATCCACTATAAAATAATGCTTTAATACCTGTTTTTCCTATTATATAGATCTTAATAGGTATTTTATTACACATTTAAAATAAATATGCGAAAAACCTTTCTTCAATTCACCCTATTACTGCTTTCCCTATCCAGTAGTATTATTCAGGCAAAACCACTCGATCACTGGACATTACAGCAGCAACTCAATTTACCTGATTGGTTAACTATAAAAGTCAGTCACCGAACACGTTATGAAGCCTATACTAAGCCCTTTAAAAAAGGAACGGATACAGGAGGCGATCAAGCGCTCGCTTTCCGCACCCAGCTCTTTATAGGCACACACTATAAACAATTCAGCTTAGGCACGGAATTTATGGATTCGCGCATTAGTTTAACGGGAAGTAACTCAAAATATACTACGGGCTTAATTAACCAAACGGATTTATTACAGGCCTATATTGCGTGGCAAGAAAAAAATGCTTTCGGTACTGGTTTACATGTTCATGCGAAAGCAGGACGACAAACATTGGATTTTGGCAGTCGACGCTTGATTGCGCGTAATCGCTATCGTAATACGATTAACAATTTCTCTGGCCTAGATATTAGTATTAGCAAAGAAAAAAAATGGCAATGGCGTAACTTTATTATGTTTCCTGTATCACGCTTACCCAGCGACCAAGCATCGTTAAAAAATAATATTGCTCAATTTGACCAAGAAAATTTTGAACGCATTTTTGCAGGGTCTTTTTTTAGCCTCAACACCCTAGCTTATAATACCCAAGGGGAAGCCTATCTGTATTATTTAGATGAACACGATACTAAGGCCACCCCAACTAAAAATCGTCAATTAGTCACTTACGGTGTTCGTTGGCGTAGGCCAGCTAAAATTAGTCAGTTTGATTTTGAATTTGAATCGGTATTACAACAGGGCTATGCTTTTGCTTCTAAATCTAACAGTGATACCACACGCTTAAATCATTTTGCGCATTTTAGTCATATTGAAGTCGGTTATTCCTTTGATGCGCCTTGGCAACCCAGATTAATATTGCAATATGACTATGCCAGTGGTGATAAAGACCCTAATGATAATCAAAGCAATCGCTTTGAAACCTTATTTGGTGCGCGACGCTTTGATTTTGGTCCGACAAGTATTTGGGGGCCGTTTGCACGCGCTAATATTAGCACGCCAGGTTTACGCTTAAAATTAAAGCCTACTAAAACTATTTCCGCCTTTTTATCACACCGTGCTTATTGGTTAGCACAAGCAAAGGATAGTTGGACAGGGGCAAAAATAACTGACAAAACAGGCTTGAACGGGGATTATCTGGGGCAGCAACTGGAACTGCGGATTCGTTGGAATCTGGTACCGAAACACATTCGACTTGAATCGGGTTGGGCACATCTCTTCAAGGGCGGCTTCGCTAAAAATACTTTAGAGGCACCTTCTGATACCAGTGACAGTGATTATTTCTATTTTCAAACTTCTTTTCATCTGTAACTCGAATGCTTTTATAACTATATATTTTACTCGGCTTAAAAAAATGTTAAAACTTCTGATAGAAACAATACCGGCTGATGTACTCATCGCTGAACTTAATGCTATTGCTAAATAATAGCTAAAGGGGATTATAAAATGATAGAAAAACAACATGATATAGGTTTTTTTGAACGCTTTCTGACTCTCTGGGTGGGTTTATGTATTGGTATAGGAATTTTGCTGGGTGCTTACGCTCCAAATGTAGCTAAAACTCTGGATAGCATGAGTATCAATGTAAACGGGGCACCAGTGGTCTCAATTCCAATTGCTATTTGTTTATTTTTTATGATGTACCCTATTATGGTCAAAATTGATTTCGCTGAAGTCATTAAGGCGGGTAAAAGTATCAAACCGGTGTCATTGACCTTGATAGTGAACTGGGTCATTAAACCTTTTAGCATGTATGCAATTGCTTATCTCTTTTTAGGTATTTTATTTCAACAATTTATCGGCCCAGAAGCGCTTGATCTAGTAAAAATGCCTTTTGGGCTTGATTTACCAGTAGGCAGTCAGTATGGCTCTGGGACTGTAGTAATGCACGAAGGCGTTAAGATGATGACGATTCCGTTATGGCGTAGCTATCTGGCGGGCTGTATTTTATTGGGTGTTGCACCGTGTACTGCAATGGTGCTGGTCTGGGGATATCTCGCTGATGGAAATCCGGGACATACTTTAGTAATGGTAGCGATTAATTCACTCGTGATGTTAGTTTTATTTGGTGTGATTGGCGGATTTTTATTGGGAGTAGGGCAATTACCAGTGCCTTGGGAGGCACTTTTACTGTCTATTAGTGTTTATGTGGCATTGCCTTTATTCGCAGGTTATTTTTCCCGAAAATGGATCATTACTCATCAGGGATTAGTCTGGTTTGAAAAAAACTTTTTACCTATTCTAACGCCGGTAACGATTATCGCTTTATTGTTTACCTTGATTTTACTATTTTCATTTAAAGGCGATATCATTATGAATAATCCCTTTACTATCCTATGGATTGCTATTCCGTTGGCGTTACAAACTCTACTGATCTTTGCTATAACGTATAGTGCTGCAAAATATTGGGGATTTTCTTATGAGAATGCGGCGCCTTCAGCTTTGATCGGGGCATCTAATCACTTTGAGGTAGCGATTGCCACGTCAGTAATGCTCTTTGGCTTGTCTTCGGGCGCAGCGCTAGCAACGGTTGTTGGGGTCTTGATCGAGGTCCCACTAATGTTAGCTTTAGTGGGATTTTGTAAGCGAACTAAAAATTGGTTTTAATATTATCTATGAAGATACTAACTTTGTAAGGCATGTTGAACTAATGCGATGCCAATCCCTACAAAACCTAACGTTGTGATCACAAAACTGATGGCGGTTAATACTCTCCAATGTTGTTTGTTCCAGAACTCAGGATCAAACGCCGCGACAACAAAAATACTGGGATTGGTAAATCCGCCTATCGCGACACACCAGCAGGCAAAAATAGGTAGTTCGACACCTGCGCCATAAAAACCAAGGTTGAAGAGGGCCATCAAAGCATAATCCACATGTGCTCTGATCATGGTTTTATAATCGACTAAAAATTTTTCATCAATACCTTCAATCGGGAACCACCGTGCGAAGGTCATTAACCATGCTGATAATATTAACGCTGCCATGCAAGCGACTGCACCTAGTAATAAGATTTCCATTATTTTTCCTTTATTGGTAATTTTTATCAAAAAGCGCCGTAAAACCCCGTCGTTTAGGGCGGGGATATAAGGCGTGCTTTTTAATTAAATATATTTACAAATAGATATTAATTTTGTAAGATATATACATGAAACAAATAGCCCATAAATACCGCATCTACCCAGACACTAAACAAGTTGAATTACTTGCTAAAACTTTCGGCTGTGTGCGTTTTGTATGGAATAACATTTTAGACTGGCGTTCAAAAGAATACACGCTAAACGCCGTTAAAATAAACTATTGTGCGTCATCAAAACAACTCACTACGATTAAGAAATTAGAAGAATTTGTATGGTTAAATGAAGTGAGCAGTATCGCTCTGCAACAAGCACTTAGAAGCCAAGACACGGCATTTAGCAACTTCTTCGCAAAACGGGCTAAGTACCCCAACTTTAAAAACAAGCACGAGAAACAATCATTTAGATTAACGGCGAGTGGTTTTAAAATTAAAGAGGATTGCCTGTATATTGCTAAGTCAAAGACGCCTCTGAAAATGTCGCTATCCAGACCGCTGCCAGATTCAATTAACAGCTTAACCATAAGCAAAGATTGTGCAGGCAGATATTTTGCATCATTCCAAGGCGAAACCTACAAAGAACAGCTGCCGACACTTGATAACTCAATAGGTTTAGATGTTGGCTTAACTCACTTCTTAACGACTAGCAAGGGTGAAAAAATTGATAATCCTAGGGTGTACAGAAAGGGGGAAAAACGATTAAAGGTATTGCAAAGAAGATTATCTCGCAAGGTAAAAGGCAGTCATAACCGTAATAAAGCAAGGCTAAAAGTAGCGCGTCATCATGCCGCTATTTCAGATAGTAGAAAAGATTTTTTGAGTAAGTTATCAACTAAGATAATTCACGAAAACCAAGTGATAATTGTTGAAGATTTAAATATTAGTGGAATGCTAAAAAATCACTGCCTAGCCAAGTCAATCAGTGATGCAAGCTGGAGCGAGTTCAGTCGGATGTTAGAGTATAAAGCCGCATGGTACGGTAGGACTTTCACTAAAGTCAGTCGCTGGCTGCCATCAAGTCAGATTTGTTCGGCTTGTGGTCATCGTGGAAGCAAAAAAGCATTAAGTGTTAGAGAGTGGGTATGTTTAGAATGTGGCATCACTCACGATAGAGATATTAACGCAGCCATTAACATAAATACTGTTGGTCTGTGTAGCACACAATAATTTAGCTTAAAAATACCGCAGGGCTTGCGGGAATTAACGACTGTCAGATATGAGTAGTTGAATTTGGACACTCAGGGCAGTAACCAATATCGTGAGGTGTTGGAATCCCCTTCCTTTAGGGAGGGGAGGATGTCAATTCAGGTCGATAGAGTCTAGCCGATAGGGTTATTATCTTTTATAATAGAACGCATTTTATTATGAAAGATTTGCCCTTTACTAAACGTTACTCTTGTCAACTTTTGAGCATATGCTTATGAATTATATCTTTATTTTAAAGGGTATTTTGATAACTCATTGCTCGCTGTTAAAGCTATATTTTCTATCAATAGCTTAAATAATTAAACTATGATTAAACATAAACACATTACCGAACCCGATGTTTTTGGCTACCAAGTCCGTATTGTTAGACGCGCTAAAGAAAGCAGTCGTTATTTTTCGCATAAAATGTGGGGAAATAAAAATAAATCATTAGCCGCTGCGATTGCATGGCGTGACCAAATGTTGATTGTTTTAAAAGGCAGTAAAATTCGTTTTTTAAAACCGCCTAAAAATAAAACCACAACAGGTATTACCGGTGTTTCGCGAACCATAAAACATGATCGTCGCAAAGATAAAAGCTATCTTTGCTACACGGTTTTTTGGGTGTTTAATGGTAAATCTAAAAATAAAACCTTTCAAGTCGGTAATATTGATACTTTAACGGCTGATGAAGAGTTTCATGCCTTTCGGACAGCCCGTTTATTTAGAGTGTTATATGAATATTCTATTGATAATGACACCCGATTTGATGAAAAATTATTTGCTGGCTGGAAGAAAAAACGGCTGTATGATGAACTTGACTGCTTACCCTTTTAAAAATATATTATTATGAATACACCGACTGCTTTATTTGAATCATCACTTAGTCAATTAAACTTACGAACGCGCGGTAAAGTGCGTGATATTTATGATGTGGATGCCGAGCATTTATTGATTGTCACCACTGATAGATTATCTGCCTTTGATGTGGTGTTTCCTGATGCGATTCCTGCAAAAGGCGAAGTGCTGACAACCGTGTCTAATTTTTGGTTTGATAAATTACAGCCTATCATTCCCAATCATTTAGCCTCTTTACGCTTAGAAGATATTATCTCCGATGAACAAGAGCGTTTGCAGGTGGCGAGTCGGGCGATTGTTGTTAAAAAACTCACGCCATTACCGGTTGAAGCGATTGTACGCGGTTATTTAATTGGCTCAGGTTGGAAAGATTATCAAAAAACAGGTGAAGTCTGTGGTATTCAATTGCCAGCAGATTTACAACAGGCTCAACAACTGCCCACAGCAATTTATACGCCTTCTAGCAAAGCAGCGGTAGGTGATCATGATGAAAATATTAGTTTTGAGGCGACTGTAGAGCTATTAGGTGCCGAGATGGCAGGGCGAGTGCGTGATATTAGTCTGCAACTGTATAACACTGCGGCAGAGTATGCGAAACAACGCGGCATTATTATTGCCGATACTAAATTTGAATTTGGTTTAGACGACGCAGGTAAACTGTATTTAATTGATGAAGCCTTAACCCCTGATTCGTCGCGTTTTTGGCCTGCGGAGCAATATCAAGTGGGTATCAGTCCGCCGAGTTTTGATAAGCAATATATCCGTGATTATTTAGAAACTTTAGATTGGGATAAAACCCCGCCTGCTCCTAGTTTACCTGCTGAAGTCCTCGCAATTAGTAGTCAGAAATACCAAGAAGCGGCTGCAAAATTACTCGCTGATTAATTCACAAATCGATGTTATTTAAGCGCTATGTGTTATTTTTTCTCATCTTATTGCAGAGTATTGCACCTTTGGTGCATGCTCACGTACAAGTAGAGTGTACTAATAATAATGGTGAAATTCATATACACAAGCAAGCACATGTCCTACGAGAACAAGTAGGGCATTATCAGGCACCGCATCAACATGATGTGATTGTTGAACTCGAATCGGCAATAAAAAAAGATAAAAAATCTAAGCTAGATAATGTGGTACAGGTATTTTATCTGCCGAGTCCCGCTGTTAATCATGTAGCAATTATTAAACATGTTGCCACATTTTCTCCGCCTAGTCTCATTAGGCTATTTTCTTCGTTATCCTATCGTTTTTCCCCCCGCGCTCCCCCGTATTTAAAAACTGTTTAAAGCTTATTTTATAATCGTTTATTGCTAACTAAGCGGTTTATTTTTGATGTTTTATTTTTAGGATTACTATGTTTTTTAGATACTTACCTTTTGCATTATTAAGCATCAGTGTGCTTTATAACGCCGTTATTCATGCGGAACAACAGCATATTGTCAATCATGTGGATACCATTGAATATGATGCTGGCTTAACATTAAGCACTTTATTGCAAGCCACCGTAAAAAAATACCCTGATTTTCAGCAGATTAAACGCTTACAACAAGAAAGTGCTGCCTTACAACAGCGCGGTAATTATTGGATTGCAGGGGCTGTTAATATTGGTATGACGTATAGAGATGATTTTGCAGGTTCAAATCAAGGTGCATATGAATTTGAAGGGGCTGTTGGAGTGCCTTTATGGAATTGGGGGCAGCGTGAGGCAGGTCAAAATTTAGCCAAACAGGCAGAGCAGATGGCGGATTTTGAAGCGCAGGTCATTAATCTTAAAGTGGCGGGATTGATGCGTCTTTCATTGTGGCATATGGCGTTACAAGATTTAAATTATGTTATTGCTAAAAAATCCTATCAGTTAACAGAAAAATTAGTCAAAACAGTACAACGACGGGTTGAATTAGGTGATTTAGCTAGGGCTGATTTATTGTTGGTGCAAAGTGAGTTATTTCAAAAACGTTCGGTATTATTACAAGCAGAGGCGGAATTGATGCATGCCCGTAAAGCCTTTTATTTTTTAACACAGGATAATAAAGCGCCTAAAAATATTGAAGAAAGTATGACTACTGTACAGGCACTATCGATGAGTCATCCTGATTTAGTCAGGCTAGATGCGGTTATTAGTAAAAAACAAGCGGCAGTAACATGGATTAAAGCTCAAGGTTCAGGGCAAACGAATGTATCCATAGGCGGTACCACTGAACGTGGAGCAAGAGGTGACGCTACATCAGATAGTATTAATTTTGGTATTTCTATTCCATTCGGAGGCAGTGCTTTTTTAGCACCTAAAATAGCGGTGGCTGAAACAGCATTGATGCAAGCGAAAATAGAAAAATCACACCTTTATCGCCAGTTACAATCTGAATTACATGAGGCCAAGCATGAATTAGACATTGCCCGCGAACAATGGGTGATTAATCAACAGATGGCGAACAATGCACAAGAGTATTTAAAAATGAGTGGTTTGAGTTTTGAGTCGGGTGAAATTAATCTCATGGATTTTTTAAAAATTCAAGAACGTGCCTATCATGCCTTACAACAACGCCAAATCAGTGCGTTAAAAATAAAACGTAATATTGCCTTATATAACCAAGCGGTTGGAGTAGCACCATGAGACTAATTTTCAGTGTTTTTGTTATTTTTTATAGTTATATAACCGTTGCGGAAGAGATTGTTTTAACAGAGTTACAAGCTCAAAACTTAGGCATTCAATTAGGACATTTAGTTGCATTAGAATCGGTACCGCTACTCACCGCCCCTGCGAAAATTACGATCCCCCCTAAAAATGATTATATTGTCAGCACCTTACAAGCAGGATTATTACAAGAAATTAAGGTGTCGATTGGTGATAAAGTCAAAAAAGGTCAGGTGCTAGCGACTATTAATAGTCCGCAATTATTAGAATTACAACAGCAATATTTAAATGCCCTGAATGCGTTACAGCTAGCGAAAGCTGATTTTAATCGTGATAAAAAATTATTGAGTGAAGGTATTATTACTGAGCGTCGCTGGAAGACCACGCAAGCACAGCATAAAATTCTGCTTTCACAAGTTAATCAAAGTAAGCAGTTATTGGTTTTATCGGGCTTTTCTAAAGCGGCAATGCAACAGTTAATCACGCATAATCGCTTAAACAGCCAATTAACCGTAATCGCGCCTATTTCGGGGGTGATTTTAGAACGCTTTGTTCATTCGGGTGCGCCGATTAATGCCTTAGAGCCTTTATTCAGACTCGCGAATATTGAACAATTATGGCTTGATATTTCTATTCCTCAACAACGTATGCAGCGTCTTCAATTAGGCGATAAAGTAGTGCTTGAAAACAGCGAATATACCGCTGATATTTTTTTCTTATCTCAACAAGTGAATGCTGATAATCAAACGGTTTTAGCCAGAGCGAAACTTGAAGCAAAAACGGATAGCTTGCGTATTGGACAGATTATTAGAGTACAAATTAATCAAACTCATCATAAAAATACGTTTTCAGTGCCGAATAGAGCAGTGGCGAGTTTTGATAATAAAAGTCATATTTTTATTAAAACAGCGACTGGCTTTAAAATACAAGTGGTTAAAGTATTAGGAAAATCAAAAGGACAGACTAATATTAGTACCGATTTACCTGCAAAGACTATGATTGCAACCAAAGGTGCGGTAGCTCTAAAAGCTCATTTCTTAGGCTTAGGCGGTGATGAATAATGGGACATTTAATCCGATTTTCCTTAACACAGCGATTATTAATCTCCTTAATGACCTTGTTGCTTATCGGCGGGGGCTATTCAGCGTTTAAAGACTTACCGATTGATGCGTTTCCCGATGTTTCACCGACGCAAGTTAAAATTATTATTAAAGCGCCCGGCATGCCACCGGAAGAAGTTGAATCTCGCATTACCGCTCCGATTGAAGTGGAATTACTAGGGATTCCTCATCAAACTATGTTGCGTTCTATTGCGAAATATTCGCTGACAGATATTACCATTGATTTTGCAGAAGGCACCGATATTTATTGGGCAAGACAGCAAATATCTGAACGTCTCAATGCGGTGTGGGCGGATTTACCCGAGAATATTAACGGCGGTATTGCACCGATGACCACGCCGCTGGGTGAAATTTTTATGTTCACCATTGAAGGGGGCGATTTAAGTTTAATGGAACGGCGGAGTTTATTAGACTGGGTAATTCGTCCTGCCTTGCGTACGGTGACAGGGGTTGCGGATGTGAATGCCTTAGGCGGATTAGTGCGTACCTTTAGCGTGATTCCTGATAATAGTTTAATGACTGCACGTAATATTAGCATTCAACAATTACAAACCGCTTTGCGTGATAATAATCATAATGATGGTTCTGGACGTTTAAATGAAGGTGAAGAGGCTTTATTAGTGCGTGCTGAAGGGCGACTT
>CAJVYO010000027.1 GCA_913009515.1 uncultured Methylococcaceae bacterium | reverse complement strand
GTCATTAATGAAATTGCTTTAGCGGATTTTCAAGCTTATGCAGAACCTTTTGTGCGGCTGGATATTATCAAAGGTAATTTAAATTTACAGGGTAAGTTGGCGGTGCAGCAACAAGCGGCATTGGCGTTGCGTTATCAAGGTGATTTTAATATTGATAGTTTGCATACGCGTGATCAAATTTTGAATCAAGATTTTTTGAAATGGAAAAATTTTAGTTTTAAACAAATCGATTTTAACTTACAGCCTTTAAGCGTAAAAATAAAACAGATTCATTTAGATGCGCCTTATACGCGTTTTACGATTAAAAAAGATAAAACCACCAATATCAGTGATGTGATAGTCACCGCTAAAAAAACGGCTAAACAGGCTATTAAGCCTAAGTTAAAACCCGTGAAATCAAAAGCTATTAATTATAATATTGGTGAAATTAAATTATCATCGGGGCAGGCTGATTTTTCAGATTATTCATTAGTGCTACCGTTTGTGGTTGCAATGAATGATTTAGATGGCAAGGTCAATAAGGTTTCATCGCATAAAAGTTCCAAGATGAAGATAGATATTGTCGGTAAAGCGTTTGATTTATCGCCTTTAAAGATTAAAGGGGAATTGCAGCCTAATTTAGATGATTTGGATATTGGTTTATATTTTAATAGTTTGCCATTGCCGTTAGTATCGCCTTATATGGCTGAATTTGCCGGTTATAAAATTGAAAAAGGTAAAATGTCGATTGATTTACTGTATCAAATACAACAGCGAAAATTGAGTGCAAGTAATAATGTCTTGATTGACCAGTTAGTGTTAGGCGAACCGGTCGAAAGCCCTAATGCAGTAGATTTGCCTTTAAGTTTAGCGATTGCATTATTGAAAGATAAAGATGGCAAAATTAAAATTGATATGCCGTTACAAGGCAGTTTAGATGATCCTGAATTTAGTGTCGCCCCTTTACTATGGGATACGTTTTTAAATCTAGTGACTAAAGCGGTCGCCTCGCCGTTTAAAATGTTAGGTGCGTTATTCGAGGGTGAAGATGATTTAAGTATCGTGGATTTTTTAGCGGGTGAGGCAAACTTAACTGTGCTGCAAATAGCTAAACTAGATAAATTAAGTGAGGCGCTATTGCAAAAGCCTAATTTAAGTTTAGAAATTAAAGGACGGGCGTTCACCAATCAAGATTGGCCAAAAATGAATGCAGATGCGTTATTATTTCAGTTAAAGCAGTTACGAGCGAATGAATTAAAAGCGGAAGGAAAAATTGAATTAGCTGAATATATTCAATTATCTGAAAAAGAGCATCAGCGTTTATTAGCCGATTTATTTATCAGTACCTTTCCTGAGTTGGCGAAACGTTCTTTTTTTGGCACGCCTGAATTGACGTATCCTGATATGGGTGAATTTTATACGGTTGCAGATAATATGTTGACGGCGATGATTAAGCCAGATGCCAATAAATTAGCCATGTTATCGGTGTCTCGTGCACAAAATATTGCACGTTATTTATTAGAGCAAGGGCATATTAAACAAAGTCGATTATTTATTTTAGATGGCGATGTGTTATTAGATTCCCCAACTGAGACGCTAATCACGGAGTTAAGCCTTAAAGTTCAGTAGCGGTGTGTTAAAATAAGCACATTATTTTTTATCTTTTTTATAGCAAACATTGTTTGGAGTTTATATGCGCATTATCCTCTTGGGAAGTCCTGGTTCTGGTAAGGGGACTCAAGCCCGTTTTATCACTAAAAAATATGATATTCCACAAATTTCCACAGGTGATATGTTGCGTGCAGCCGTAAAGGAAGGCACGGAATTGGGACTTGCAGCGAAAAAAGTGATGGATGCGGGGGGCTTAGTTTCCGATGATATTATTTTAGGTTTAATTGAAGAGCGTATTGCTAAAGAAGATTGTGTGAATGGTTTTTTATTAGATGGTTTTCCACGTACTATTGCCCAAGCAGAAGGTTTAATTAAGTTTGGTGTTGAAATCGATTATGTTATTGAGATTCAAGTTGAAGATGAAGATATTGTCAGACGCATGAGTGGACGTTGGGTGCATTTAGATTCAGGACGTACTTATCATTCGGTATTTAATCCGCCTAAAACACAAGGGATTGATGATGATACAGGCGAGCCATTAATTCAACGTGATGATGATAAAGAAGAAACAGTAAGAAAACGCTTAGAGGTTTATCATGAACAAACAAAACCCTTAGTTGAATTTTATGAAAATATGGCGGATGAAGGCGTTGTCGATTTTTCAAGTATTGTTGGTTTAGGTTCTGTTGTCGATATTACGACTAAAGTGATGGAAGCATTGGAAAAATAGAGGTGATTTAGGTGGATATTTTAAGTTCAGAGATTTATCAAGATTTTAAAGTCCAAGGTTTATTAGTCAATCATATGGGAATAGCTCAACAAGTGACTAATATTGTGCCTGTTGAGATGGCTGGTAACGGTGATTTAATCTTTGTTGAACATGAAAAATATTTGCCTGCCTTATCAGACTGCCAGTGTGCAGCGATTGTCACTACGCAAGCGATTGCGGATAAAATAAAGTTAGAATCTGTTGCGATATTGATTGCTCCGAATGTACGCATGGCGATGGCGTATTTACGTCAAAAATATACCGATCGTAATGTGTATGATTCAGAATGGGGTCGGGTTCATGCCTCTGCGGTAATTCATGAATCAGTTGTTGTGCCAGATGATGCCGTAATAGGGCCTGGCGTGGTGATCGGGGCTAATGTGCAATTAGGTGCTGCGGTGGTGATTATGGCAAATTCAGTGCTTGAATTTGACGTTATCATTGGTGAAAAAACCGTTATCTATCCCAATTGTGTGATTTCGTATGATTGTCATATTGGCGCGGAATGCATTTTAAAAGCAGGCTGTGTGATTGGGAGTGATGGTCAGGGATTTGCACAAGATGAACATTTTCATCATCATCGTATTCCGCAAACAGGACGCGTGGTGATTGGTAATAAAGTGGTGATTGGCTCAGTGACCACGATTGATAGAGCCACTTATACTGAGACCAAAGTACATGACGGCACGATTATTGATGCACAGTGCCATCTCGCCCATAATGTTGTTATTGAGGAAGATTGTATTTTAGTGGCACAAACAGGCATTGCGGGTTCGAGTCATTTTGGAAAACGAGTGGTTGCTTCTGGGCAGACTGGGATTCTTGATCATGTAAATATACCTGATGACACCATGTTATTACATCGTGCAGGGGTGCATAGTAGCATTAAAGAATCGGGTATTTATGCTTATGGTCCCGCTCAGCCTTTTAGAAAATATACTAAAAATATTGCGATTTTTCAGCGTTTGGGTGAAGTTTGGTCACGCTTAAAAAGCTTAGAGAAGAAAGTTGCGGAACTTTCTAAATAAAATTAATAATTTAGACGGGTATAGTTAAATGTCAGCAAAAACGTTATATGATAAATTATGGGATGACCATGTTGTCCTGACCGAAGATGATGGCACCTCATTGATTTATATCGATAGGCAACTTATTCATGAAGTGACTTCACCGCAAGCCTTTGAAGGTTTACGTTTAGCCAATAGAAAACCCTGGCGTATTGATTGTAATTTAGCGGTAGCAGATCATAACGTACCGACCACTGAACGTAGTGTTGGCATTACTGATCCTGTGGCAAAATTACAAGTTGAAACTTTAGATAAAAACTGTGCGGAATTTGGTATTACCGAATTTGATATGGGTGATATACGTCAAGGGATTGTGCATGTAATGGGCCCTGAACAAGGGGCGACTTTACCGGGGATGACAGTTGTTTGTGGTGATTCCCATACTTCCACGCATGGTGCATCAGGTGCTTTAGCATTTGGTATCGGTACCTCGGAAGTGGAACATGCCTTAGCGACACAATGTTTAACCCAGAAAAAATCTAAGAATTTCTTGATTAAGGTTAATGGTTCAGTGGGTAAAGGGGTAACGGCAAAAGATATTGTACTCGCTATTATCGGTGAAATTGGAACCGCTGGCGGTACAGGCTATGCGATTGAGTTTGCTGGTGAGGCCATTGCAGCGCTGAGTATGGAAGGCCGTATGACCGTTTGTAATATGGCGATTGAAGCGGGTGCGAGAACGGGTTTGATTGCCGTTGATGATACTACGTTGGATTATTATCGTGGTCGTCCTTATGCACCAAAAGGCGACCATTGGTTAATTGCAGAACGGGCATGGCAGAAATTACACTCTGATGACGAGGCAGTATTTGATAAAACCTTAGAATTAGATGCATCGACTATTAAACCGCAAGTAACTTGGGGAACTTCGCCAGAAATGGTAGTTTCAATTGATGATACGGTGCCTAATCCATTGGATGAATTTGATGCCGTTAAGCAACAAAGTATGCAGAATGCTTTGAAATATATGGGTTTGACAGCAGAGCAGCCAATCAGCTCTATTCAAATAGATAAAGTGTTTATTGGTTCGTGTACCAATTCACGTATTGAAGATTTACGAGCGGCCGCCGCGATTGTGGAGGGTAAACAACGAGCAGAAAATGTGAGTTTAGCAATGGTGGTTGCAGGGTCAGGTCTGGTGAAGCAACAAGCAGAAAGTGAAGGTTTAGATAAAATCTTTATTGCGGCGGGTTTTGAGTGGCGAGAGCCAGGCTGTTCAATGTGTCTTGCGATGAATGCGGATAAATTAGAGGCCGGTGAGCGTTGTGCCTCAACCTCAAACCGTAATTTTGAAGGACGACAAGGTTATGGCGGGCGTACGCATTTAGTGAGTCCTGAAATGGCGGCTGCAGCAGGTATTGTTGGCCATTTTGTTGATGTAAGAGAATGGAATTAGGGAGAAAATGATGAAAGCTTTTACCAAAATAACCACTAAAGTGATGCCACTGGATCGAGCGAATGTCGATACCGATGCGATTATTCCTAAGCAGTTTTTAAAATCGATTCGCCGTGCTGGCTTTGGGCCGTATTTATTTGATGAATGGCGTTACCAAGATATGGGTGAGCCTGAAATGGATTGTACTAATCGCCCTTTAAAAACTGAGTTTGTATTAAATAATGCTGATTATCAAGGGGCAGAGATTTTATTAACCCGAGAAAATTTTGGCTGTGGATCATCGCGTGAGCATGCTCCGTGGGCATTAGAAGATTATGGCTTTAGAGCGATTATTGCCCCGAGTTTTGCAGATATTTTTTATAATAATTGCTTTAAAAATGGTATTTTACCGATTGTTTTATCGGCAGAACAGGTTGATTCACTCTTTAAACAAGTAACGGCAGGTTATCAATTAAGCATTGATTTAGAACAGCAAAGTATCACCCCTGAGAAGGGCGAGGTTTTAAATTTTTCCATTGATGAAACGCGTAAGTACCGGCTTTATAATGGTTTAGATGATATTGCCTTAACCTTATTACAGTCAGATGCCATTAAGGCTTATGAAGTGGAACGTCAAGAACGAGCACCGTGGCTATTTGCCTAATCAGCAACCTAATAAATTAAAATTTAATCATTAAAGAGAGTTAGTAAAACTATGACACATAAAATTGCCGTATTAGCTGGTGATGGTATTGGCCCTGAAATCGTTGTCGAAGCACTTAAAGTGTTAGAGTATTTAAATACAGACATGGCATTAGAATTAGATTTTGAACACGGTTTAATCGGCGGAGCAGCTTATGATGAAACTGGCTCGCCTTTTCCTGAAGCGACGATTAAATTAACAAAATCGGCTGATGCCGTGTTATTAGGTGCAGTGGGGGGGTATAAATGGGAGTCACTGGATATTGCAGTGCGTCCTGAAAAGGGTTTATTAGGCTTGCGTTCAGAATTACAGTTATTTTCTAATTTACGTCCTGCTATTTTATATCCGCAACTCGCTGATGCCTCAACGCTGAAACCTGAAGTGGTGTCAGGTTTAGATTTGATGATTGTGCGTGAATTAACCGGTGGTATTTATTTTGGTCAGCCTCGCGGGGTAAGAACCTTAGATAATGGTGAAAAACAAGGGTATAACACCTTAGTGTATTCTGAATCTGAAATTCGTCGTATTGCTCATTCTGCGTTTAATATTGCACAGAAACGCGATAAACGATTGTGTTCTGTTGATAA
Source organism: uncultured Methylococcaceae bacterium (assembly GCA_913009515.1). Taxonomy (GTDB): domain Bacteria; phylum Pseudomonadota; class Gammaproteobacteria; order Methylococcales; family Methylomonadaceae; genus Methyloprofundus. The sequence goes on along the minus strand of CAJVYO010000027.1, from coordinate 5,412 downwards.
AGCCAATGTATTGGAATGTACAGAATTGTGGCGCGAAGTGATGGATGAAGTCGCTAAAGACTATCCAGATGTCGAATTAAGTCATATGTACGTGGATAATGCGTCAATGCAATTAGTGCGCGCACCTAAGCAATTTGATGTGATGGTCACAACGAATATGTTTGGTGATATTTTATCAGATACTGCTTCTATGTTGACGGGTTCAATCGGTATGTTACCTTCTGCCTCATTAGATGTGAATGGCAAAGGTATGTATGAACCGATTCATGGTTCGGCACCTGATATTGCAGGCAAAGGCATTGCTAACCCTTTAGCAACCATTTTATCGGCAGCAATGATGCTGCGTTATACATTTGATGAAGCTGATGCAGCTGATCGAATTGAAGCAGCGGTTAATAGTGCATTAGATTCAAATATACGCACGGCTGATATTTATTCTGAAGGTACACAGCGTGTTAGCACCTCTGAAATGGGCGATGCAGTGGTTAATGCTTTAAAGGCAGGTGTATAAAATGACTAAAAAGTATAATGTAGCGATTGTGGGTGCGACCGGTGCGGTTGGCGAAGCCATGATTTCGATTTTAGAGGAACGTAAATTTCCTGTGAATAAATTATATGCGTTAGCCAGTGAGCGTTCAGTTGGCAAGCGGATTTCATTTAATGGTCAAAGTATTGCCATTGAAGCTTTATCGGATTTTGATTTCTCAAAGGTAGAAATTGGTTTGTTTTCTGCGGGGGCGAGTTTATCAGCTGACTATGCACCTAAGGCTGCTGCTGCGGGTTGTGTGGTGATTGATAATACCTCACAGTTTCGTTATGACGATGATATTCCGTTAGTGGTGCCTGAAGTCAATCCTGAAGCGATTGCTGAGCATAAAACACGCGGCATTATTGCTAATCCGAATTGTTCTACGATTCAGATGTTAGTTGCGTTAAAACCTATTTATGATGCAGTGGGGATTACGCGGGTTAATGTGTGTACTTATCAAGCAGTATCGGGCTCAGGAAAGGAAGGCATTGAAGAAGTGGTTAGCCAAACGGCTCAACTGCTGAATGGTAAGCCGATTAGCTCCAAAGTGTATCCTAAGCAAATTGCCTTTAATGTATTGCCGCAAATTGATGTGTTTTTAGAAAATGGCTATACCAAAGAAGAAATGAAAATGGTTTGGGAAACGCATAAAATTATGGGGGATGAGTCAATTATGGTTAATCCTACCGCAGTGCGTGTGCCGGTTTTTTATGGGCATTCAGAGGCGGTGCATATTGAGACACGCGATAAAATTAGTGTAGAAAAAGTACGTGAGGTGTTGGCGAATTTTGAGGGGATTACGTTACTTGATGAGCGGATTGATGGTGGTTACCCGACAGCAGTAACAGAATCATCAGGCAATGATGATGTATTTGTCGGGCGAGTGCGTGAAGATATTTCATGTGAAAAAGGTATTAATTTATGGGTTGTTGCCGATAACGTGCGCAAAGGTGCAGCACTTAATAGCGTACAAATTGCAGAAGTGTTAATCAAAGAGTATATTTAATTCAGATAAAAAATCTTTAAGGAAAAGGGTCGTTAGGATAATGAAAATATTCGCTAAAAAATTATTAATGGTATCGGTATTATCAGTGCCCTTAACGGCAAGTGCTTTAGGCATTAAAGAGATAAAAAATCAGTCTTTTTTACATCAGAAATTGCGTGCTGAAATCCCGATTATTTTATCAAAAGGTGAGTCGCTTGCTGATTTAAAAGTGAGTTTAGCCTCGCCTAAAAAGTTTATAGAATCAGGGCTTACTTGGAATGTTTTCTTTAAAAATATTAAGTTTGAGACGATTGGACAGGCAGGAAAGCAACAGGCTGTTATTAAGCTATATTCTAATGAATATGTGAAAGAACCCTTTTTAAATTTTTTACTTGAAGTTGGAGGGACGCGTGGCACATCCTATAAAGAATTTACCTTACTCTTTGATCCGCGTCCCTCATCTGCTGCGATAAACACAGTTGCACAGCGTAGTGGTACAACTAATAATACAGCTCCTGCTGTCCGTTCGGTAGATAATGCTACGCAGTTAGTAGGCAATGAAGTCACACGTATACAGCGTTATGATACCTTGTGGTCAATTGGTAAAAAGTTAAATAACGATGCTAATATATCCACATATCAGTTTGTGATGGCATTGTATAAAGCAAATCCGAATGCTTTTTATAAGAATAATATTAATCGTTTAATTTCTGGTACATTGTTGACGATACCGAGTACCGAAGAGATTACTTTGTTGAGTCGAGAATCTTCAAAAAGTGAGTTTTATCAAGCGGCCTCAGCAGGAAATCAGGACACCTATACTAAAATTACTAAAAAGACTGAGGTTGTCGATAAAAAAATAGCGAGTCAAGCTTCAGAACAAAAGTTAACGTTAACTGCTCCAGATGCTCAATTAAGTAATGAGTTAGTCAGTGATAATAGTAATACAGAATTAAAACAGCGTTTAGAGAGGTTAGAAGAAAAATTCACGATTATGCAGGATATGCTGGCATTAAAAGAACGTGAATTAAAAGTATTACGAGATAACAAAGAAGAAGTATTAACAGCTAATAATGCTGAATTAGCTGATGAAACAGACTTAAAAGAGGATGTGAAAGATAATGATTTAGATGAATCATTATTGCCAGAGTCGGAAGATTCGGAAACTGAAAATACCTCAATAGAGACAGCGGTAGTCAGCGATCCTACTGAAAATGAAACAACTGATTTGGACTCTGAAATAGCAAAAGTAGCTAAACCTGAGATTACGCCAGTAACACCGGCTGTGATTGAAAATAAAAAACCGCAGACTGTGGTGACGAATGAACCAGAACCTGATTCGTATTTGTTTTTTGCAATAGGCGGTTTAGCATTATTAGGACTAGGTGCGGGTGGTTGGTTTGTATGGCGACAACGTAAGCCTAAGAAAAATGATGTAGAAACAAATGTTATTTTAGATGGCGAAAGTATTAATGATGATATTATTTTTGATGAAAATTTAAGCGACAGTGATTTTGGTATTGAAGATAATGCATTGGACATTGATACCAATAATTTATTAGATGAATTTGATATGTTTGCCGATGAAGATGATGATATTGATTTATTAGTGTCTGAATCTGATGTGTATTTAACACATGGACGCTATGAAGAGGCTGAAAAAATATTATTGGAAGCCATGGTAGAATCACCTGATAATGAAGAATATCAATTAAAGTATTTAAGAATTTTTAGTGTTTCTCAGAATGAAAAAGGTTTTGCGACTTATAAGCAGCAGTTAGAAGATCAAGGAAAATCTACGGATAGTGACTTTTGGACTGAGGTTGAAGCATTAGAAGTTGAGATGCAAGATAATATTCAACTTCATCCACATGAAGATACTGTAGAAGAGCCAGAGCAAAATGAAGAAGAGAACGAAGAATTAGAAGATTTAGAAGGGTTGGAAGGGTTGGAAGGGTTGGAAGATATTGAAATCAATTCTTTGCTAGATGCTTCTGAACAAGATTTAGAAGAAATGCCTTTAGACGAATCACCGCTAGGGGGTGGGTTAGGTGCTGATTTATCACATGTAGACGACTATATAACCAATGCATTAACTGACCCTGATAAAGTAGTGGAGCAAGAAAGTGTGCAGCTGTCTAAAGTTGATAGTGATATAGAAATGTTAGATGCTAATTTTGATGATTTAGAATTAGAAGATGAAACCCTTATTTCACCGAAATCAGCTAGTGATGTAGAGGCTTTGGATGTTAATTTTGATGATTTGGAATCAGAAGATGAAGTAGCGACGGTTGTTCCTTCAAAAGTAGCTAGTGATGTTGAAAGTTTAGAAGTTAATTTTGATAATTTAGAGTCAGAGGATGAAGTAGCGGCGGTTATTCCTTCAAAAGTGGCTAATGATATAGAAAGTTTAGAGGTTGATTTTGAAGTCAGTGACAATAATAATGCCTCCAGTTTAGATGATTTTGATTTTTCAGAAATGGGAGAGTTGGAAGGCGAGCTTTTAATTGAAGATGAAAGTGCTTCAAGTCTAGATGATTTTGGCTTTATTGGTGAAGATGAAAATAAAGAGCTTGAAATTGATAATGAGGAAATATCGATTGATGATTTAGAGACGGATTTTATCTTTGAAGAAGATGAGACTAAAAAAGATAGTGATTAAAATTGAGTGTGCGTTCATGGGTAGTGCAAAAAGCATTACCCACTGATGACTCAATATTTAACGCGTTAATTTAAGCAGCAAAACTCACTGCCCCTTTGATTTTTTTCATCGCGTTTTTTTCTAGTTGTCTAACGCGTTCCGCTGAAATATTATAACGTGCAGCTAAATCATGCAAAGTTAGCTTTTTATCACTTAACCAACGACTAGTCACAATATCTTGGCTGCGTTCATCTAGATTTTTTAGCGCATCACTCAATAAGGTTTCTTTATGCGTTTTCCAGTCAGATTGTTCGAGCAATAAAGCAGGGTCAGCATCTCCGTGTTCTAAATAAGCGACAGGCGCACTATAGTCTTCACTGCTGGTGTTTTCTGGTAAATCAAATGCCATATCTTTACCATCTAAGCGAGTTTCCATTTCATAAACGGTTTTTAAATCGACATTTAAATTTTCAGCAATCGCTTCTGCTTCATCTTTAGATAGCCAACCGAGTTTCTTTTTGGATTTTCTAAGATTAAAGAAAATTTTACGTTGTGATTTAGTGGTGGCGATTTTAACGATACGCCAATTTTTAATCACATATTCATGAATTTCTGCACGAATCCAATGCACGGCAAACGAGACTAAACGGACACCTACATCTGGGTTATAACGCTTCACGGCTTTCATTAAGCCGATATTACCTTCCTGAACAATATCACTCATAGTTAAGCCATAGCCATTATAGCCACGTGCAACATGGGCAACAAAACGCAGATTTGCCATCACCAGCTGTTTGGCAGCATCGAGATCTTCATGGTCACGATAACGCACTGCCAGAGCACGCTCTTGTTCAGCATTTAATTTATCAGTTTGACCTATAATATTCAGAGAAGAATCAAAATTCGCTGAGGTTAATGAAATAGGTAAAGCCAATGCATTCGTCATAACAACTCCAAAAATAAAACGGACATCAATTTTATCACTGTCACATTAGCAGTGTCTAATCTAAATCCTTATTTTTTATCAAAAATAGCGTAAAATGCTAGTTTTATTGTAACGAAACTTAAGAGAGATAAATGGATAGTAAATTATTGGATATATTGGCTTGCCCACTGTGTAAAAGCCCGTTAATTCACGATAAAGCGGCACAGGAATTAATCTGTAAAGCTGATAAATTAGCCTTTCCTATTAAAGATGATATTCCGGTGATGTTAGAGCCAGAAGCTCGTGTGATAACTGCTGCTGAATTAAAGAAG
>CAJVYO010000026.1 GCA_913009515.1 uncultured Methylococcaceae bacterium | reverse complement strand
GAGACTAACACTTCCCCTGCAAAATCACAGCCTAAAATACACGACTGATTATCAGGATAAAACATATTAAAGGCACGCACTTTAGTATCAATAGGATTCACGCCAGCCGCTTTAATTTTAAGGCTAACACCCTCATTCACCGGCTTATCCCTATTTTCTTGATAGCTTAAAACATCACTATCACCTGCCGCTGTCATTACGATTGCTTTCATTTTTATCACTCTCCCACTGATTTTGATATTGTTGATAACTATATTGTTTTATACAACACAGTTCACCTGATTTTAAACTATAAATATCAGGCAAATTATAACCATTAAAACGATTGGCTTTGACTAAGGTATACGCACCTAAATTAATAAAGGTTATTTTATCCCCGACTTGAATCGCTTGTTTAAATTGATATTCACCAAATACATCACCCGCCAAACAGCTAGAGCCTACTAAAACAGCTAAATAGCTACCTTGCAAATCATTTTGTAAAATATCAGGTTGCCGCTGATATTCAAACACTTCAGGATTATGATTAATTGAAGTATCCAGCACCGCAACCATCTTGCCATCACTGTCAAAACAATCAATCACCGTGGCCACTAAACTCACCGCATCATTCACCACGGCTTTGCCCGGTTCAATATAAACCTCTAACTGATATTTTTTCCGTAAAGACTGCACTAATTCAATAAAAGGCTGGTGATTATCAATCTGCTTAAATAAATAACCACCACCTAAATTTAACCATTTTAGTTGCTTAAAATAGCCGCCTAGTTGCGACTCCAGTTGAGTCATGGTGGTGATTAACGCCCTATAATCCTGCTGTGAAAAGACATTATGGCAATGTAAACCCTCTATGCCTTGCAACATATCAGCATCTACCTTATTAATATCAATGCCTAACTTTGAATGTAAGCGGCAAGGGTCAAAACGAGCATCATTTACTAAAGATTGTTTAGGGTTAATACGTAATCCTAAGGATAAATCTGATGTTAGGAACGCCTTTCGTTGCGACAAAGAATTACAACTAATATGACTGCAAATTTTCTTAATTTCACCGACTTCATCTTCACGTACACCGGGTGTAGCAAGATGAATACTTTGTTCCGGTGATAATATAGAGTGAGCTAATTTTGCTTCAAAAAGAGAACTCACCGAAAAGCCATCAACAAAAGGCTGTAAGCTTTTTAAAATAGTCGTTAAGGGCAAGGCCTTAATCGAATATAAGACACGACAATCCGATTGTTGCCGCAAATATCCTAAAACAGCTATTGAATCCTGCAACGCCTGCTCATCAATAATAAAAGCAGGCGAGGTATCAGGCATTAAAGCCATATTTAATACTTAAATAATTAAACTAACGCCGCAATAATGGCATCGCCCATCTCAATAGTACCAGAGGTTGATTGCGGATTTAAATCAGGCGTGACCAATTTACTTTCATCAATCACTTTTTCGAGTGCGGTTTGAATGCTATTCGCCGCTTTCGTTTCGCCTAAGTGATGTAACATCATCACGCCCGCCATAATCACAGCCGCAGGATTTGCTAAATTTTTACCTTCAATATCAGGTGCGCTACCATGTACGGCTTCAAATAATGCGGCATCTTTACCGATATTGGCACCCGGAATTAAGCCTAAACCACCCACTAAACCCGCAGTTAAATCCGATAAAATATCACCAAACATATTGGTGGTAACTACTACATCAAATTGATGAGGATCCATCACCATATGCATACAGGTAGCATCAATAATTTTTTCATCAAATTCAATTTCAGGATGACGTAAAGCCACTTCACGCCCTACCTCTAAAAATAATCCTGATGTATATTTCAAAATATTCGCTTTGTGACATAAAGTGACTTTTTTACGATTATTTTCTTTCGCATATTTAAACGCATATTCAATAATACGCTCTGAACCTTTACGCGTTACAACCGCCAAACTTTCAGCGACATCTTTTTCACGTGTTAAATAATGCTCTAAGCCCATATATAGGCCTTCGGTATTTTCTCTAACCACCACAATATCAATATCTTCAAATTTACTTTGCGCCCCTTTCCACGTCCTTGCAGGACGAATATTGGCATATAAATCGTATTTTTGACGCAACGCGACATTAATACTTCTAAAGCCTTTGCCCACAGGTGTGGTTAAAGGGCCTTTAAACGCCACTCTATTTTTATCAATAGAGGCTAAGGTTTCATCAGGAATCGGCGTGCCATGCTTATCATAAGCCGCCATACCTGCATCAGCTTCTTCCCAGTTAATATCAACGCCTGTTGCATTAATAATTTTTACTGCCGCATCCATAATCGAGGGGCCAATACCATCGCCTTTAATTAACGTTACATTGTGTGTCATAGTGTCTCCTAGTCAAAAATTATAGATAGATAATACACATTTTTAACTTAATTTGAAAATTTCAATCGTTAGAGGCTAACAATAGCCGATTTTTTCACTTATACTGAAACAATCTAACCATTAACTTTAATGAGCTTATTATGTCTAAACCTTTTATCTTACATATGTTCACCACTGCAAAAAATCTCAGTCCTTTTGATGTTAATATGGCACTCGATGCAGGTTGGATTTCAGCCGTGCCTTATATCAATGTAGAGCCTAGTGAAGTTGCGGGCTTAGTTCAAGATGTGATTTTTTCACGCAGCCCTAAAGGCTTAAAAAATACCGGTATTTTTATTGGCGGCCGCGATACCAAACAAGCCATGGATATGCTGAAAACAGCTAAAAATTCAATGTTTAAGCCCTTTACGGTTTCGGTATTCTCTGACCCAAGTGGAGCATTTACCACTGCCGCTGCAATGGTCGCTATTGTTGAAGATGAACTTAAACTAAAATTTGACACTAATTTTGAAAATAAAACCGTCTTAGTTCTAGGAGGCACAGGGCCTGTTGGACAAGCCGCGTCTGTACTGGCAGCACAAGCAGGTGCAAATGTGCGTATGATCGGCCGTCAACTTGATAAAACCCAACGTATTGCTGATATGTGCAGTCAAGAATTTGGTGATAATAAAATTACCATTGCCGCAGGACTCGATAGTGAAAAATCACAGTATATTGAAGACGCTGATATTATTTTCAGTGTCGGTGCCGCCGGTATTCAATTATTAAATGCGGAACAAATTAAATCAGCTAAACAATTAAAAGTAGTCACTGACGTAAATGCCGTCCCGCCATCAGGTGTTGAAGGTTTAGATGCGTTCTTTAACGGCTCTGCAATAGAAAGCTCTACTAGCGGTGCTATTGGCATAGGAGCATTAGCAATTGGTAATATCAAATACCAAGTACAAAGCTTATTATTGAAAAAAATGATTGATAACGAAGACCCTATCTACTTACATTTTGAACATGCGTTTGAAATGGCTCGTCAATATATTCAATCAAAAAAATAACGGAGTAAATAATCATGGCTAAAAAAAGTATTCTACACATGTTCGACCCCATGCCTAACAATAGCCCTTTTGATGTCAATATGGCATTAGATTGTGATTTCGATGTGCTAATGCCCTATGCGAACGTCAAATTAGACAGCATCCATCGATTAACCCAAGATGTTATTTTTTCACGAGGCCCAGCGGGCGTTAAAAAAACCGGTATTTTTATCGGTGGACGCGATATTGGCCTCGCTGTTGATATGTTAAATACCGCTAAACAAGCGATGTTTCCGCCTTTTCAAGTCTCTGCCTTTGCGGACCCAAGTGGGGCTTTCACCACTGCCGCCGCATTAGTGGCTTGTGTTGAAAAAGAATTGCAAAAAAATAATAACCAAAAAGAATTAAAAGACTGCAAGGTATTAGTTTTTGGTGGCACCGGCCCGGTAGGGATTGCAACAGGCGTGATTGCTTCGTTAGCCGGAGCAGATACCACATTAGTCGATCATATTTCGGAAGGCACTGCTCAAGATTTAGCCAGTGAATATAATCGTCGTTTTGATTGTCATTTATCAGGCGCTGTCAGTACTTATGATGAAGATAAAATCAAACTGATTGCCGATGTTGATTTGATTTTTTGTACTGCAAAAGCCGGTATTCAAATTTTAAGTGCGGAGGTTTTATCACATGCCAAACAACTTAAAGTGGTCGGTGATGTGAATGCAGTTCCACCAGCGGGTATTGCTGGGGTAGGTATTAATGATTTTGGTACACCGTTAGCCAACACTAATGCGGTTGCAGTAGGTCCTTTAGCTGTTGGTAATATTAAATACAAAGTACAGCATGAATTATTATGTTCAATGTTAGCCGGCGACAAACCGGTTTATCTTGATTTTAGAAATGCTTACACCATGGCACAATCTTTACTTAAATAATTGTATTTAGGGCACTCAACTTCTTCATAAAACGTTGACATATTTGGGGCGAAGGCTTTAGCCTTCATTTTTTGTTACACATGAAAGCTAAAGCCTTCGCCCCATCAACTCAATAGGCTGATACGAATAATTGTGCTAAAATTATCTGTTTTATTATTAATAATGGGTAGTTAAAACGTGGTCGATTTTAGAGGCACAACAATTCTTTCTGTACGACGTGGTGATAAAGTCGTTATTGGCGGTGATGGTCAAGTTACCTTAGGTAACACCGTGATGAAAGGCAATGCACGCAAAGTACGTCGTTTATATAATGGTCAAGTGATTGCTGGTTTCGCAGGTGCTACTTCTGATGCGTTCACGCTGTTTGAACACTTTGAAGGCAAACTCGAAAAACATCATGGTAATTTAACCCGTGCTGCGGTTGAAATGGCAAAAGATTGGCGTACTGACCGAGCGTTACGCAAATTAGAAGCCCTGCTATCCATTGCAGACAGTAAAGTGTCACTTATCATTTCAGGGAATGGTGATGTAATTGAACCTGAACAGGATTTAGTCGCTATTGGTTCTGGCGGCCCTTTCGCACAATCTGCTGCAACCGCTTTACTCGAAAATACCGATTTAACAGCCAGAGAAATTGTGGAAAAATCACTACATATCGCCGGTGATATTTGTATCTATACTAACCATAATTTACGTATCGAAGAACTAGACGCTGAACCTAAGGACGCAAAAACATCATGAGCCAAATGACCCCCAAAGAAATTGCCCACGAATTAGATCAGCATATTATTGGTCAAGCCAGTGCAAAACGGGCGGTTGCGATTGCCCTACGTAATCGCTGGAGACGTTCACAAGTTGATGAATCATTACGCAATGAAATCACCCCTAAAAATATTTTAATGATTGGCCCAACCGGTGTGGGTAAAACAGAAATTGCCCGTCGTCTTGCAAAATTAGCCAACGCACCGTTTATTAAAGTCGAAGCAACTAAATTCACAGAAGTCGGTTATGTCGGGCGTGATGTTGATTCTATTATCCGTGATTTAATGGATACCGCTATTAAAATGGTGCGTGAAGAAGCGACTGAAAAAGTCAAAGTGCATGCGATGGATGCCGCAGAAGATCACGTGCTCGATATTTTACTGCCGCGTGCTGATGGCGGTATGTTATCTGAAACTGAAGAAAACACTCGTCAAAAAATGCGTAAAAAATTACGTGAAGGTGATTTTGATAAAAAGGAAATCGAAATTGAAGTGCAAGCGCCCAGTGTCGGTGTTGAAATCATGGCACCACCGGGCATGGAAGAAATGACCAACCAGTTGCAAGGTATGTTTCAAAATATGGGTAATCAAAAAACCAATACGCGTAAACTACCTATTCAAGATGCACTTAAAGTGCTGACTGAAGACCATGCAAATAAACTCATCAATGAAGATAAAATAAAAGAAACCGCCATTGAATCCGTTGAACAGCAAGGCATTGTCTTTTTAGATGAAATTGATAAAGTTTGTAAACGCTCTGAAAATGGCGGCGATGTATCCCGTGAAGGCGTACAACGTGATTTATTACCCTTAGTTGAAGGCAGCACCGTTAGCACTAAACACGGCATGATTAAAACCGACCATATTTTATTTATCGCATCAGGTGCATTCCATCTGACTAAACCGTCGGATTTAATCCCTGAATTACAAGGTCGCTTTCCGATTCGAGTTGAATTAGATGCCTTAAGTTCTAATGATTTCATTCGTATTTTAACTGAGCCATTTGCTTCTTTAACTGAACAATATCAAGCCTTATTAGCCACCGAAGGTTTAAATATTAGCTTCACTGAAGCTGGTATTAAACGTATTGCCGAATTTAGCTGGGAAGTGAATGAAAAAACAGAAAATATCGGTGCCCGTCGTTTACATACCATTTTAGAGCGTCTATTAGATAAACTTTCATTTGATGCCCCTGATTTAACTGATAAAGACATTGAAATTGATACGGATTTTGTTAATGAACACCTTTCTGAGTTTGTTGAAGATGAAGATCTAAGCCGTTATATTTTATAATGCGTATTAAAGCTGATGCCATCGACACCTACCCGACTGATATTATTTTACATAAATTATCGCGTGTATTAGAAGTCAGTTTTGCAGATGGCCAGACCTTTCAATTACCTTGTGAATACTTGCGTGTTTATACCCCTTCTGCCGAGGCATTAGGTCATGCACCCGGACAAGAAACCTTGCAAGTTGATAAAGAACAGGTCAGCATAGAAGCTATACGTCCCATGGGAAATTATGGCATTGCCCCTGATTTTTCTGACGGACATAATAGCGGTATTTATACCTGGGAATTATTGTATAAGCTTGGTAATGAATACGATAGCCTCTGGCACTCTTACCTAAACGAATTAAAAGCAGCAGGACATTCTCGTACTGCCCCGACGCCTAGTTAAAAATATGAGCACTGAACAAGAAAATAGTACCCACTTTGGCTATAAACAAGTGGCAACCGAAGACAAAGTTAATATGGTAAGAGGCGTTTTTGATTCAGTCGCCAGTCAATATGACATCATGAATGATTTGATGTCGTTTGGTATTCACCGTATTTGGAAACGCGTTGCGATTCAATTAAGTAATGTCCGCGAAGGTGAAAAAGTCCTAGATTTAGCGGGTGGCACCGGTGATTTAACCATTCTCTTTGAAAAACGAGTCGGTAAAAAAGGCAGCGTTGTACTCGCAGATATTAATTCAGAAATGCTCCGCACCGGACGTGACCGTTTAATTGATAAAGGCTTAACGCAAAATATTAATTTTGCTCAAGTTAATGCGGAATGTTTGCCGTTTGAAGATAATAGCTTTGATTGCGTCTGTATTGCATTTGGCTTGCGTAATGTCACCGATAAAAGTGCCGCACTGCGTTCAATGATGCGAGTACTTAAACCTGGTGGACGTGTGATTGTCTTAGAATTTTCACACCCTACTGATAAAGTTACTAAAACGGTATATGATTTTTATTCATTTAAGCTCATGCCAAAAATTGGTAAATTTGTTGCCAAAGATGAAGACAGTTACCGTTACTTAGCTGAATCCATTCGTATGCATCCTAAACAAGATGATCTTAAAAATATGATGGAAGAAGCAGGATTAGAGCGTTGTGAATATTTCAATATGTCACAAGGTGTTGTTGCAGTACATAGAGGCTATAAATTCTAATTATAGCTACCAAAGGGCAGAGCATTACCTATATGGCTGCCCTTTCTTCGTTTTAAAACGACTTGAAAAACGTTCATGCCATGACATTTAAACCTTTATTTATCAGTGCCTTTGAAACAGCCTTAAACCATTATTTACAGTTAGATGATAATGTTACGCTGTTTTTAAAACCGCTTGAAAGCAAAATCATTGCCATAACGATTTTACCCTTTAATGAAACCCTTTATCTTTGTCCTGCTGACGATAAAATACAAATTATCGATTATTCTCCAGAAGAAGCAGATACTCACATTACCGGTTCTTTAGTCGCATTGGGCTTGATGAGTTTAAGCTCAAACCCCAAGCGTGCTTTTTTTTCAGGTGAAGTCAGCATCACCGGTGATTTAACACTCGGGCATCAATTTCAACAAATTTTCAAAAAATTAGACATTGATTTAGAAAAACACCTTGCACACTATACCGGTGAGAGCTTTGCACATAAACTAAGTCAATTCGCCCATCAAACGCATGATTGGCATCAAGAAACGCTCAATGGTTTACGCCTTAATATTACCGAATTTTTACAAGATGAAAGTAAAGATTTGCCGCCCGAACCAGAAATCGCCTTGTTTATGCAACACGTTGACCAACTCCAAGAAGACAGCGAACGCTTAGAAGCCAGAATAAACCAATTAGGAAATACCCAATGAAACACCCTAAACTTTTATTGCGTATTTTAAAAATCAATAAAGTCTTAATCGAACACGGCTTAGATGATTTACTTTTTAATTTACCGGCTTTAAAAAAATACCGTTTATTACAACGATTATCGCCGAATGCTTGGCGTAAAAAAGAATTTGCAAGCCGTGGCGAACGCATCCGTCGCACACTAGAGGACTTAGGCCCTATTTATGTTAAATTTGGTCAAGCCTTATCCACACGTAAAGATATTCTCGCCGATGATATTGCTGATGAATTAGTTAAATTACAAGATCAAGTTCCGCCTTTTTCTAATGATGTCGCACAACAAGTTATTGAGGGTGAATTAGGTATCTCTACCACTGAAGCCTTTGCCGAATTTTCAAAAACACCTCTTGCATCCGCCTCAGTTGCACAAGTTCATGCTGCTACCTTGCACACAGGCGAAGATGTTATTGTTAAAGTGCTACGCCCTGATGTTGAACAATGGATACACGCTGATATTGGTTTACTCTATGAACTTGCGGGCTTTGCTGAAAAATTTTGGCCTGATGCAAAACGTTTACATGCCACTGAAATTGTCGCTGAATTTGAAAAAACCTTATTAGATGAACTTGACCTGATTCGTGAAGCCGGTAATGCCGCCAAATTAAAACGTAATTTTAAAGATTCTGATTCGCTGTATATTCCTGATGTGCATTGGGAATTTACGCGTAAAAAAGTATTAGTCTTAGAGCGTATTTACGGCATTCCCGTAGGAAATATTGACGAATTACGCGAAAAAGGCGCTGATTTTAAATTGCTCGCTGAACGCGGTGTGGAAATATTTTTCACCCAAGTTTTTCGTGATAATTTCTTTCATGCTGATATGCACCCAGGCAATATTTTTGTTGATCTGCCCTCAAAATATATTGCAGTGGATTTTGGTATTATCGGCACCTTAACCAAATCAGATCAACGCTATTTAGCTGAGAATTTCCTCGCCTTCTTTAATCAAGATTATCATCGTGTCGCTCAAATGCACGTTGAATCAGGCTGGGTACCTTCTGAAACTAAAATGGAAGAATTTGAAGCCGCGATTCGGAGTGTTTGTGAACCTATTTTCGATAAGCCACTTAAAGATATTTCCTTTGGTTTATTGTTATTACGTCTTTTTCAAACTGCACGCCGTTTTGATATGGAAGTTCAGCCTCAGCTTATTTTATTACAAAAAACCTTACTTAATATTGAAGGTTTAGGCCGACAACTCTACCCCGAATTAGATTTATGGCAGACTGCAAAACCCTTTTTAGAAGCATGGTTTAAAGAACGCGTTAGTCCAAAAACTAAAATCAAACAAGCGATTAAACATTTCCCTGAAATCGCAGAAAAATTTCCTGAAATACCTTCTTTGCTCTATCAAATATTAGATGATGCTGCTCATACTAGCCAGCGAGCACAAACCCATCAAAAACAATTAGAAAACTTACAAAAACAAGTTAAACAAAGCCATAAAAGCACCTTATATATTATCTTAGCCAGTGCCATGATGATTAGTAGTGCCATTATCTGGCAATAAAACCATGTTAGTTAATTTCGTCCCTAAAACTGAAATTTCTGCCAAACAAAATTTACAATGGCTGTTTATTCTTAGAAATTTAATGATTGGCGGTGAATCATTACTGCTATTAATTTCTATCGATATTTTAAAAATTCCACTTTATCAAGAAGCTATCTGGCTCACGATTATTGCAATAGCCGCGGTTAATTTATACACATGGATGCGTTTAAAAACGGATATTCCCGTCACAGAAATAGAAATGTGTTCACAGCTAACACTGGATGTTTTGGCTATTACTGCCCTACTTTATTTAACCGGAGGAGCTACTAATCCGTTTACATGGATTTTTTTATTACCACTGATTCTTACCGCAATCATTCTCCCGCATAGCTATACATGGTATATGGTGATTTTAACCATCACCTTATATACGGCTTTAATACCCTATCATGCTAATATTACCAGTCTTGAACCACATTTAATGACCATACAAGACGACATGATGGGGCATGATATCCACACCATGCAACAACAAGATACCGCCTTTCTTAATTTTCATATGTTAGGCATGTGGTTTGGCTTTGTTTGCAGTGCTATTTTAGTGGCATTTTTTGCTGTTGAATTATCAAATACCATTAAATTAGGGGAACGTACCCTAGCAAAAGCTCGTGAAAAATCCTTGCAAGATGAACAACTTATCGCATTAGGCACTTTAGCTGCGAGTGCGGCACATGACATGGGAACACCCTTAGGTACGATGGCGATTCTCACTCATGACCTAAAAGATGATAGATACCCGGTTAGCCCGCAAGAATTATGTGAAAAAATGGGCATCATGCAGGAGCAAATTGATCGCTGTAAAAAAGCACTGTCGGTTATGTCTGCCTCAGCAGGTGAATCCAGAGCGGAAGCCGGTCATATTAAACCCTTTAATATTTATTTAGACGATGTAATTACCCAATGGCGTAGTCTGCAATCAACCGTTAAAGTAAATTTTAAAATTAGCCCGTTAGCCCCGTTAGAAGAATCGATACTGGCTGAGTTAACCTTAACCCATGCGTTAATCAACATACTTAACAATGCTGCGTCTGCAACCCCGATAGCAAAAGGTATTGATTTAAGTATTTTACCCTGCACTGAACCCCATTTTATCGCTATACAAATCCGTGATCACGGCAAAGGTTTTCCCATTGAAATGCTACAAACATTAGGCAAACGTCCGGTTAATAGCCAGCAACAAGGCTTAGGCGTTGGCTTATTTTTAACCTACTCAACTATTACACGTTTAGGCGGCTCGATTACTATTAAAAATGAACCCTCTGGTGGAGCGTGTGTTGATATTATTTTACCGCTTCTTGTTCACGCTTAAAATTATTCCTATTCATTAATTTTATTATGACCGACTCATTACAAAACCCTAATTTATTATTAGTGGATGATGACCAAACTTATTGCATCGTTTTAAAGTCAGCACTCGAAAAACGAGGTTATACTGTCTCAATCGCTCACGAAGTTAAAGCAGGACTGGCACTAGCAGAAAATATTGAACCCGAATATGCCGTGATTGATTTGCGTATTGGTCATGAATCAGGACTCGAATTAGTCCAAAAACTGATGTCGTTAGATAATAATACTCAAATTATTATGCTAACAGGTTTTGCCAGTATCGCCACTGCCGTTGAAGCAATCAAATTAGGGGCGATTCATTACCTCACCAAACCAGCTAATGCCGATGAAATTTTAAATGCCTTACATAAAAATGACGGTGATAGCTCCATTGCTATTAACGAAAATCCATTATCGGTTAAACGCCTTGAATGG
>CAJVYO010000025.1 GCA_913009515.1 uncultured Methylococcaceae bacterium | reverse complement strand
TGGTACTGCCTCCCTAAAGCATCCAACTCCTCCTTCGGAGTATGACCTTTCATTGAGACTAAAACACCTTCTGCTTGCAACAAATACTGCGTTAACTGCATTATATCGCTTAAACTCGCAAAGGCTCGACTCATCACAACATCATACACCCCCGCCTGCCCTAGCTCTTCAACACGACTATGTTTTACCTCAACATTTTGGAGTTTAAGTTCCAGAATAGCTTGTTGTACAAAACGGGTTTTCTTAGAGTTACTATCAACCAAGGTAAACTGCTGATTGGGTAATAAAATAGCCAAAGGAATGCCAGGTAATCCTGCTCCCGTACCTATATCAGCCACTTTACTCCCAGCAACAAAAGGAACCAATACCAGACTATCCAATATATGCAACCTTAACATATCTTCTCTATGGCGTATGGCAGTCAGATTGTAAGTTTTATTCCATTTTTCAATTAATTGTACAAAAGCCAATAATAAATCAACTTGTAATTCACTCACAGGAATTTGCATCTCTGCTAAACCCTGCTCTAAGATTTTTCGACTATTATCCATGGTTCTTTTTTATATAAATCAATAATATTGAAATTGCGGCAGGCGTAACACCCGGGATTCTTGATGCCAAACCTAAGGTTTCTGGCTTTTGTTGTATTAACTTTTCTCTCACTTCATTAGATAAGCCCTTAATTAAGGAAAAATCTAATGTTTTAGGGATACTTAATCCATCATAACGCTTTGCTTTATCTATATCTAATTGCTGACGTTCAATGTAACCCGCATATTTTGCTTGTACTTCTACCTGCTGTAAAACTTGCTCGGCGGTTTCTTCTTGATGTGATAGCTGCATTAATCCCTTTATATCTACTTCAGGGCGGCGTAATAGATCCAGCAAGTTTGCCTCTTTACTTAACTGCTTACCCCATAACTGCGCCACTTTATCCGCCTCAACAGAATCTTTACGCACCCATTGAGATTTTAATGATTGCTGCAATAAGGCAATGGCATCCCGCTTCTTATTAAATGCTTCCCAGCGTACATCATCCACTAAATGTAATTCACGGCCTTTTTCTGTTAAACGTAAATCGGCATTATCTTCACGTAAAATTAACCTATATTCTGCTCGACTGGTAAACATACGATAAGGCTCTTTCGTGCCATTCGCAATTAAATCATCCACCATGACACCAATATAAGCCTCATCTCTCGCTGGACACCAACTTGGTTTTCCTTGTGCTTTTCTTGCCGCATTCAAACCAGCAATCAAACCTTGTGCCGCCGCTTCCTCATAACCCGTGGTGCCATTAATCTGCCCTGCAAAAAATAAACCTGCCATATATTTAGTTTCTAACGAGGTTTTTAAATCACGCGGATCAAAAAAATCATATTCAATCGCATAACCGGGTCTGACAATTTCAGCCTGCTCAAACCCTTGCATAGAACGCACAAATTGATATTGCACATCAAAAGGCAAACTGGTTGAAATCCCATTCGGGTAATACTCATTGCTGGTTAAGCCTTCTGGCTCAATAAAAATCTGATGAGAATTTCTATCGGCAAAACGTACTACTTTATCTTCAATAGACGGACAATAACGCGGCCCCACGCCTTCAATTTCACCACTATACATTGGTGAACGATCCAAGCCATCACGAATAATATCATGGGTGTTTTCATTGGTACGCGTAATATAACAAGGCACTTGCTGAGGATGCTGGCTAACATCGCCCATAAATGAAAATACCGGTAACGGACTATCACCGTGCTGTTTTTCCAGTAAATCAAAATTAATGCTGCGTCCATCAATACGCGGTGGCGTGCCAGTTTTTAAACGTTTAATATTAAAGGGTAATTCACGTAGCCGATCCGCAAGGGCAAGTGATGCCATATCGCCTGCACGCCCGCCTGTGTAATTATCCAAGCCGATATGAATCCGCCCGCCTAAAAACGTGCCTGCTGTTAAAATCACGGCATCTGCCTTAAAAACCAGTCCCATCTCAGTTTTAACACCGACAACACGCTCGGATTCAACGCATAAATCAGCAACCATTTGTTGAAATAAGTGTAAATTCGGCTGATTTTCCAAATAATGACGTATAAATTCTTTATAACGTATTCTATCCGCTTGAGCACGTGTGGCACGAACCGCTGGGCCTTTACTCGCGTTTAAAATACGAAAATGAATACCTGCATGGTCAATCGCACGGGCCATAATACCGCCTAATGCATCCACCTCTTTGACTAAATGGCCTTTACCAATCCCACCAATAGCAGGATTGCAGCTCATTTGTCCTAAGGTATCAATATTTTGCGTTAATAACAGCGTGTTTGCACCACTGCGTGCGGATGCTAAAGCCGCTTCAGTTCCAGCATGCCCGCCCCCTATTACAATTACATCAAATTTTTTTGAAAAATTCACTATTCTGTCTTAAAATCGAATAAAATTGTATTTTAAGATGTTCCACCCATTTTTGCACATAAGAAATACTTTTATTTTAAGGAGCTGTAAAATTTTATATTTATGAAAAATCATCAGAAAAAATCTAAAAAAGAAACTATTATTAAAAATAGTGTGGCTAAATATGCTCACCATTTCAATAAAGCAGTGGTATTTAAGGATAGAACTAAATATCAACGTAAAGCAAAACATAAAGCGAACGATGCTTTTTTTATACAATTACTTAAATTCTATAAAAAAAGCATCGTAGATAATATTTACGTCTGTTTTACATTAATTTTAAAACAGCCTGAGACACATAATGTCTGATAATAAAATCGTTGAAAATCTCGAAAAACTCATTGAAATTGGTATCGCCTTATCAGAAGATAATAGCTATCCCGAATTACTTGAATTAATTTTATATGGAGCAAAATCATTAACACATTCTGATGGTGGCACCTTATATAGCATTGAAAACGATACTATTAAAATGGATATTGTGCATTCTACATCGCTTGCCATTCATTTAGGTGGGCTATCAGATGACCCGATTACCTTTCCCAATATCCCTTTATATTTAGAAGATGGCTCGCCTAATTATAAAAATGTCGTCAGTTATGCTTATCATCATAATAAAAGCGTTAATATTACCGATGCTTATAATGACAAGCAATTTGATTTTTCAGGGGTCAGAAAATTTGATGCCATCAATGATTATCATTCCAAAGCCTTTCTCGCTATCCCGTTAAGAAATCATGAAAATGATATTATCGGTATTTTACAACTCATTAATCCCCAAGAAAAAGGCTCCAATAAGGTCATTGCATACGATCATATTGCGATGCGTTTAACAGAAG
This sequence comes from uncultured Methylococcaceae bacterium, assembly GCA_913009515.1. Lineage (GTDB taxonomy): Bacteria > Pseudomonadota > Gammaproteobacteria > Methylococcales > Methylomonadaceae > Methyloprofundus. The sequence goes on along the minus strand of CAJVYO010000025.1, from coordinate 8,370 downwards.
CCTTAGCATCACAAGCCTCGATGGTACTGACCAAGCATCAATTAATCAGAGTATTAGAAGAAATGTTTGAGTCGGTCATTGAATTAACAGCCTCTGCTATTGATAATAAATCCCCTTATACCGGCGGGCATTGTCGACGCGTACCTGAACTCACCTTATCTATCGCCGATGCGGCATCAGCCACTGAAAAAGGGTATTTAAAAGATTTTAAACTATCCAGTACCGAACGTTATGCGCTTAAAATAGCCGGCTGGTTACATGATTGTGGAAAAATCACCACCCCTGAATATGTCGTCGATAAGGCCACTAAATTAGAAACTATTTTTGATCGCATTGAGCTGATAGAAACCCGCTTTGAAGTCTTACAACGCGACGTAGAAATTAAGTATCTAAAAGAACGCTTGGAAGCCTTAGAAAATAATACCGCTGCTCCTAGCCATGCTGACTTTCTTGCCGCACAACAAAGCCTCACTGATGATATAAACTTTATTAAACAAATGAATACCGGCACTGAATATATGCCGCCTGAAAATCAGCAACGTATTCTTGATATCGCTAAAATGACTTGGTTAAAACTAGGTATAGAGTACGACGTATTATCTCAAAATGAAGTACATAACTTAAATATCGCCAAAGGCACCCTGACTGAAAAAGAACGCTTAGTCATTAATAGCCATATCACCGCTACCATTTCGATGTTAGAGAAAATAAATTTTCCCAAGCATTTAAAAAATGTGCCTGAATATGCAGCGGGGCATCATGAACGCATGGATGGCACAGGCTATCCTAACGGCTTAACCCGCGAACAAATGTCAGTCCCTGCCCGTATTATGGCGATTGCCGATATTTTTGAAGCTTTGACCGCCAAAGATAGACCTTATAAAAAAGGTAAATCCTTATCAGAAGCTTTGACTATTCTAGGTTACATGAAAAAAGACAATCACATTGACCCTGATATTTATGATGTCTTTATCGAAAATAAACTCTATTTACAATATGCTGATGAATTTTTAGATGACTGGCAAATCGACATCTAAATAAAGCCCTTGATTATTAGCCTTTTTCAATTACCTTCTCCTATCTTATGAATCCTATTCAATTTGTTTTTTTAGCGTTTTTAATTATCCCGTTTGTTGAAATTTATTTATTGCTACAAATTGGTGGCATTGTCGGCGTGTTACCCACTATCGTGCTCGTTGTAAGTACTGCTATTATCGGTGTCGCCTTATTAAAAAGACAAGGACTTGCAACTTGGCAACGCTTTCAAAGCAATATGTCTCAAGGTCAACTCCCTGCTATTGAAATAATGGAAGCGGTCGCCTTATTAATTGGCGGTGCTTTATTACTGACACCTGGATTTTTTACCGATATTATTGGTTTCGCCTGCTTAATCCCTGCTATCCGTCAAAAAATTGTCTTGGCAATTATTGCAAAACGAGGCCAAACGACAGGTCATACTGATAATCATCACACCACGTCTACCGAGAATATTATTGAAGGTGAATTTAAAAAAGAAGATTAGCCCAAACTGATAAACAGGTACAATAGCGCATCATAATTATCGTGATTAAACGCTAGGTCAACAAGTGAATCAACAAACCATTAAAATTGCAACCCGCCAAAGCCCTTTAGCCTTATGGCAAGCTGAATATGTGGCAGCACGTTTACACGCACTCTATCCCGACATTAAAACTGAACTGGTTAAAATGGTCACCCAAGGTGATAAGATTTTAGATACCCCGCTTGCGAAAATCGGCGGTAAAGGCTTGTTTGTTAAAGAATTAGAACAAGGGATGCTAAAAGGTCAAGCTGATATTGCGGTACATTCAATGAAAGATGTGCCGGTTGAATTTCCTGAAGGACTGCATTTAGCCGTTATTTTACCGCGTGAAGACCCGCGTGATGCATTTGTTTCTAATCACTATAAAAGTTTAGATGATTTACCGCCTAACGCTAAAATTGGCACCTCAAGCTTACGCCGACAATGTCAAATTGCAGAACGTCTACCACAGGCAAACATTATCTCGCTACGTGGCAATGTTAATACCCGTTTAGCAAAATTAGATGCGGGAGATTATGATGCGATTATTTTAGCTAGTGCGGGACTGATTCGTTTAGGTTTTGAAAATAGAATTACCCAATATTTAAGCACTGATATTAGTTTACCAGCGATAGGGCAGGGAGCCGTGGGCATAGAATGTCGGGCTGATGATAAAGTGATTAATGAATTGCTCTCGCCTTTAGCGGATAAAGACAGCACTATTCGAGTCACTGCCGAACGTGCTATGAATGCTCGTTTGCAAGGTGGCTGTCAGGTGCCGATTGCAGGGTTCTCTGAACTTAAAAATAATCAACTTTTTATGCGTGGCTTAGTGGGAAAACCTGATGGCAGCGTGCTTTATCGTGTTGAAAAAACCGGTAAACCTGAAGAGGCACAGCATATTGGAGAGGCTATTGCCGATGAATTATTAGCCCAAGGTGCAGGGGAAATCCTTAAAGCACTCTATGATTAATTTGTATCACACTATCGCAGCATGAAACGGGCTTTAGTGACGCGAGCTGCTCATCAGAATCAAACTGTCTGCAATTTACTGCAACAACATGACTGGCAAGCGATTTGCGTACCCATGATTGCGGTGCAAAGCTCGCCCTTAACCGCACATAAACAACATATTTTAAATACGATTGAAAGCTATGATTATCTATTTTTTATCAGTGTTAATGCGGTAAATTTTGCCCTACAAGCAATTAATGGCAAAATAGAGCGATTACAAAACAGTCTCTGTATCGCAGTCGGCGAAAGCACACAAAAAGCATTAGCTGCAGCGGGCATAGCTAAAATATTAATGCCAAAACAAGGTTTTAACAGTGAATCTGTTTTAAAATTAAATGCCTTACAACATTTAAAAGGACAGTCCTGCTTAATTATCCGCGGAGAAAGCGGACGTGAATATCTTGCCACACACTTACAGCAAAGAGCCGCTCAGGTAGATTATTTAGACATTTACCAACGCTACTTACCAGAACATGACTGTACTGCATTAGTGCATGATATTGAACAGCAGTTATTAACCGCAATTATGATTTATAGCGGTGATACTTTGCATAATTTAGTACAATTATTATCGACTTATAAGATACAACTACTGTTATTAAATATTCCTTTGATTGTGATTAGTCAGAGAGTGGCTGTTTTAGCAAAAAATTTAGGGTTTAAAAAAATAATTACTGCCGATGAAGCATCTGATGCTGGCATGATACACGCATTACTGAATGGGGAAGAATGTGGCTGAAGTCATTGAAAAACAAAATAAAACAGAGCAACCACCTAAAATAAAAAAATCACGCAATGGGGTTTGGTTTGGTTTGGTTATTATTCTTATCATTATTGGTGTGGCAGGTGCAGGTTATTTTTTACTCCAACAGTTACGTGATAAACAACAAGATTTAGGCGGCGAAATCAGTAAAGATAGCCAACAAATGATGGAATTAACCAAGCAAATAACGGGTTATCAAGATCAAATTGTTGCTATTCAAAAACAATTATCGGCGGTAAGCTCAAATATTGATCATAAAGGTGAAAATATTGAGCAACGCATCAATAATATTACTAAAGTTCAAAATGAACGCTTAGATAATTCAACCGCTCACATTAACGATTCTATTCAGCGTATTCAACGCCAGCTAGGCAAAACGCGAGGCGATTGGTTATTATCCGATGCCGAATATTTATTAAGTATTGCCAGTCGTCGTTTGCATTTAATTGGTGATGTTAAAACCACCATTGAAGCCCTTAAAGCCGCTGACCAACGCCTCCACGAAAGTGGCGATACTGCTGCCTTTAAAATTCGCTCTCAAATAGCGAAAGATGTGGCGGCTATTCAACAAATTGATATTATCGATATTGTCGGGCTTTATTCATCGCTGGATATGCTTGAAGAGCAAGTCAGTAAATTAACGGTGTTATTACCTTATTCGGGCAAGCCTTCAACACTCTCTGCTAGTACTGATAAACCCGATAAAAACGATGAATTAATTGATGATAAACTTAACAATACATTTTTAGAAATTGAAGGCATCGTCTCAATTAAACGCCTAGACCAACCCGTCAATATGATTATAAGTCCACAGCAAAAATTCTTTATTCAAGAACAATTGAAAACTAAACTCGCGATTATTAAAATTACCTTAGTGCAAAAAAATGAAGCTCTTTATAAAGCGGGCGTTAGCGATACTTTAGACTGGTTAAGTGAAAATTTTACTAAAAATAATGCGTATCTTCATTTTGAAAGTGAACTTAAAAAATTAAAGTCCCTTCATATTCGCAATCAATTTCCTGATATTAGTCAATCGTTAAAAATGCTACGCAATATTGCTAAACTAAGACTAGAAACAGATAAAGCCCTACAATTAGATGGTCAATCCGCACAGTAATAACAGGAGTTATAGAACGTGAAAAATATTTTATTTTTTCTCGGTGCATTGGCCACCGCAGTAGCGGCTGCTTTTGCTATTAAAGCAGGCTTAGCAAGTTATGATAGTCCCGGCTATGTGATGATAGGCATTGGACATTGGGCATTAGAAACCTCATTAGTGGTTTTTAGTATCAGCTTGATATTTGGTTTTTTCATCCTCTATTTTAGCTTTCGCACCCTCGGCTGGCTGATAAGAATGCCTACACAACTTAAAATGCGCGGACAATCAGTGAAATTTGATCGTTCACAAGAAGCCCTCGTTGCGGGATTAATTGATTCAGCCGAAGGTAATTGGGAGCGTTCTGAGAATACGCTGATTAAACACGCCTCAAATAGTGGTGCTCCGCTTATTCATTATTTGACCGCCGCCCGTGCAGCACATTCACGAGGGGCACTTGATAAACGCGATGAATATTTGAAACAAGCCACTAAAAATTCACCAGGCTCAAAAATCGCAGTCGGTTTAACCCAAGCTGAATTGCATTTATCGCATCAACAATTTGACCAAGCACTTGAAACCTTAAGTACCCTACATTCTTTAGATTCGAGTCATGCCAGCGTTTTAAAGATGCTGCATCAAACCTATAGCCATTTAGGTGACTGGAAAGCCCTGCATAAACTGTTACCTTCATTAAATGAACATAAAATTTTAATGGAAGCAGAAGTTAAATTATTAGAAGTTGAGACCTATAGTGCCTTACTGAAAGAAGCCGCTAAAATAGGTGATACGAAAGCCATTCAAGAATTATGGCGTGATATTCCTCAACATGTGCAATCTATGCTCGGTATTCCCGCCATTTATTTTGCAGCGATGATTGAAGCGAATGCAGGGGCTAAAATAGAAAAAGAACTCACGCAATCGTTAAATAGCCGCTGGGATATTACGCTACTTTCACTGTTTGGTAGCGTCCAATCTATCGATTTTAGAACACAACTAGAAACCGCAGAACGCTGGTTATTAGAACATGGCAATGATCCTATTTTACTGAGAGTGCTGGGTAAAATTGCCTTGAAATGTGAATTTGCAGATAAAGCCAAAAAATACCTTGCGAAAAGTATCAGTATTGAACCCACCGTCGAAGCTTATCGTATTTTAGGTAATACTTTATTAGCTGAAAATGATAAAGACCGTGCCAGCGAATGCTTTAAACTCGGTTTAGAACTGGCTTCCAATCAAATCATTGAAAATATTAACCTTAATTAATACTTCAGAGACTACCCGAATAAACTATGCCTGATATTATTATTTATACCAGTAATTTATGCCCTTATTGTACAATGGCAAAACGCTTATTAACGGCAAAAGGCGTCAGCTACACGGAACTTAATGTTGATACAACAGCAGGATTACGTGAAGAAATGATGCAAAGAACTAAACGCCGTACTGTGCCACAAATTTATATTGCTGACCAACATATTGGCGGATTTGATGACTTACGTGCCTTAGATTTAGCTAAAAAATTAGACGCTCTATTAGAAAGCCCCTAATAGGCTTATCAAACTTCATTAGTTGTACCTTAGCAACTAAAAAAGTAACATCGTTATTAACACATTGAATGAGTAAAAACATGAAAGCAGATATTGGTTTAATCGGTCTTGCAGTAATGGGACAAAATTTGGTCTTAAATATAAATGATCATGATTTTAAAGTCGCGGTATATAACCGTACTGCAGCAAAAACTGATGAATTTTTAGAAGGTCCTGCTAAAGGCACTCAAGTAACTGGTGCCTATTCGTTAGAAGAATTAGTCGAAAATCTACAAACGCCGCGTATCGTGATGCTGATGGTCAAAGCAGGTGATGTTGTCGATCAATATATTGATAAATTAACACCATTGTTATCAGAAGGCGATATTATCGTTGATGGCGGAAATTCACTGTATACCGATACTAATCGTCGTACTGAAGCCTTAGCTGCACAAAAAATTCTTTATGTGGGTTCAGGTGTCTCCGGCGGTGAAGAAGGTGCACGTAACGGCCCTTCAATTATGCCAGGCGGAAACAAAGCAGCATGGGAAACCGTTAAGCCTATTTTACAATCTATCTCAGCAAAAGTAGGCGATGAGCCTTGCTGTCAATGGGTTGGCGAACAAGGGTCTGGGCATTATGTCAAAATGGTACATAATGGAATTGAATACGGTGATATGCAAATTATTTGTGAAGCCTATCAGTTATTATCAGAGGGCTTAGGTTTAACAGCCGATGAAATTCAAGTTATTTTCAAAAAATGGAACGAAGGGGTTTTAAATTCTTATTTAATTGAAATTACCACCAATATCTTAGGTTATAAAGATGAAGATGGTGAAGCGTTAATTAGTAAAATTTTAGATACCGCAGGGCAAAAAGGCACTGGAAAATGGACAGGTATTAATGCCTTAGATTTAGGTGCTCCGCTTACTTTAATCGCTGAATCGGTGTTTGCACGTTGTTTGTCATCACAAAAAGAAGAGCGTGTTAGAGCCTCTAAAATTTTACCTCAAGCTACGCGTAATTTTACCGGTGATAAAGATGCGGCAATCAAAGCCATTGGCGATGCCGTTTATGCTGCTAAAATTATTTCTTATGCACAAGGTTTTGGTTTAATGCGTGCCGCTGAAGCGGAATATGGTTGGAAATTAAACTACGGTGGTATTGCCTTAATGTGGCGTGGCGGTTGTATTATTCGCAGTCAATTCTTAAATGATATTAAACACGCTTATGATGCTAACCCTGAATTAGAAAATTTATTATTAGCTGATTTCTTCAAAGATGCCATTATCACTGCTGATCAAGGCTGGCGTGATGCTGTAGTACTTGGTGTACAGCTAGGTATTCCAACACCGTCATTTTCATCTGCATTAGCCTATTATGATGGCTATCGTAGTGCCCGTTTACCAGCCAACTTATTACAAGCTCAACGTGATTATTTTGGTGCTCATACTTATGAGCGTTTAGATAAGCCACGGGGTGAATTCTTCCATACTGATTGGACAGGACACGGTGGTAAAACATCATCAAGCACATATAACGCTTAATTATTAAAGTTAAAGGAATGACATAAAATAATTTATGTTTGGGGCGTGGACTTTAGTCTACTTTTAAAAATAGCTAGGCTGCAGCCTACGCCCCAAATTAGCTCTATGATTTTATGCCTACCCTAAGAAGCATTAAAATACTAATGCCTCTTTTTCTTTGATAGGCACTACTATTTTTTATAGGAAAATAAATGACTCAAGTTGTAAATTGGATACCTTTTGATTCAATAGATTTACTCGCTGAAGCGGCTTGTCAGCGTATTTTAACCGCTGCTGAAAAAGCAATTGCTGCTCATGGCAGCTTTAAATTAGTTTTAGCTGGTGGCACCGCCCCCGTTAAAGCCTATCAATTACTGGCAAAACAAACGCTTGATTGGAGTCAATGGCATATTTATTATGGTGATGAACGCTGTTTGCCTGTTGATGATGCTGAACGTAATAGCTTAGTGGCTGAACAAAAATGGCTCAATCTGGTGGATATTCCTAAAAACCAAATTTATCCAATGGCAGCAGAATTAGGAGCGGAAGCAGGTGCTAAACACTATGCTGATATCGTCGCTGCGGCTGATAAATTTGATTTAGTGCTACTCGGTATGGGCGAAGATGGTCATACTGCGAGTTTATTTCCCGGTCATGTGCATAATCTTGATGAACTTACCCACGCGGTACATAATTCACCTAAGCCTCCTGCTGACCGTGTGAGTATCAGTGCCAAAGCCTTAAGCAATACCCAAGAACTTATTTTTATTGTCTCCGGTGCAAAACACGATGCTGTCAACGCATGGAAAAATAAAGAAGATTTACCGGTCACGCATTTATGTCCTGCTACGGGCGTGGATGTTCTACTTTCCATTTAATACTAAAATTACCACGGTAATTTA
>CAJVYO010000024.1 GCA_913009515.1 uncultured Methylococcaceae bacterium | reverse complement strand
TATACGAAAAGATATTGATGTATTGCTTACTAAAAATGATGAAATTATTAAGGCACAAACTTATATTTACAATAGACCATTAAAAATTAGTGCAATTAAAATTATGAGTGGTGATTATTTTGAATATCAAAAATAAACTGACTACAGAATAACTCCTGACTAGAAAGACGTTTTATTACACCATCTTACATTACTTTTAAAATAAGAAGATATACTATGAATAATGAAAATCAACAAAGAAACCCTATTGATGAAACTAATATAATTGAAACTGATAAAGAAATAAAAACAATGAGAAATTGTAACAATACCAACACCAACATCAATACTGATAAGTATTGGTATCAAGATAATGAATATTCCCTAAACAATAGCGGACTTTTTAAACTTAATAAGGTTGGTGAAAAAATCTTAGAAAACAAAATTTCTGATGCTATTAGAGTTAGCAAAAATCTAATAAATTATGAATCTAAATTAACAGGTGATACACCAGACCAAGCGTTATTAATTGAATTTTATCCGTTACAAGAAAAACTCGATAAAAATTTAATTATTTTTAAAAAGGATTTAGCAAATTCTAAATTTATTCAATCATTAATGGGGCTAGGCTTATATATTAATCAACGCAGGAAAAAAGAACTCCCTGAATTTTTAATGCGTCAACCTGTACCTGAATGTGAATTTTATGTGAAAAAGGCAGGGTGGACATCAGATTTAGATGCCTTTGTATTGCCTAATGCCACTCATACATGGGAGAGTAATAAACAAGATAAGATTAGACTAATTACCCCCTGCAATCAATTTCAAGTAAAGGAATCGATGCCTGACTGGGTAAGTCATGTTTTAGAACCATCTATTGATAATCCTTTATTCTTATTTTCTCTTGCAGTATCTTGTACTCCACCTTTATTGAAAGTAGTTGGGATGGATTCATTTTGTGTTAATTTATTTGGTGAATCAAGTAAAGGTAAAACTACAGCAGTACAAGTAGCTTCAACAGTTTGGGGGTCAGGTTCACTTTCAAATAAAAGCTATATTGGTACTTGGAATGCAACAGGTAATGCTTTAACGGCTTTAGCAGCTGGTTCAAATGACGTATTAATGGCAGTTGATGAATTAGGTTCATTCCAAGAAGAATCATTAGGTAATGTCATCTATACCTTATCTGGTGGGCATTCTCGTAAAGCTATGAAAGCTAATAACGAATTTAGAGAGGATATTACATGGAATACAGTATTACTCTCTACAGGTGAATTAAGTGGTAGACACAAAATTGAAAGCTCATATAAACAGATGTATGCAGGGCAATTAAATCGATTTTTAGATATTCCTATCAATGAATTACAACAACTTGATAATGCTGATAAAGTAGATAAATTAAAAGAAAGCTGTGGAAGCTACTACGGTCACTTAGGGAAAGCTTTCATAAAAGGGTTAATAAAACATTATAAAGATAAAGAGTCGATGGTTAAGGAGGTTAAAAAGCTACAAGAAGACCATCAAACTCGATTATTATCATTACTAAAAAATGAAATAGATATAAATAAGCTCAATACAGAGGTTAAACGTTCAATGAAGCGATTTGCCTTAATTTATACTGCCTCAGAACTTTTTTGTATGAAAGATATTGTAGATATAACAGCATCATCTTTAACGAAAGAAAAGATGTTGGAGTCCTTAGATACTATGTTTATCGCTTGGTTTAAAGAGCTTAATTTAAATCCTCGTAGTAGCTCAGATCGATTACGTCAGTTAGCTCAGAGCTACCTAATTAAGCACCAATCTAAGTTTATTAGAATAAAGGGAGGCAAAGAAGTTGATGATAAAGATCAGCTCAATAAAGAAAAAGAAAATTTTCCTTCAACTGTTATTGGCTATTACAATGTTAGCAGTAAATTATTTTTATTAACAGAGGATACATTTAGTAAATGTTGTACTGGATTTTCTAATATTGAATCTTCTAAGTTACTAAAAGAAATGAGTTATTTAAGCTCTAATGATGAAAAAAGGATGAAGTCTAAACACACTGTACCAACTGCTAATGGAAAAGCATCAATAAGATTTTATGCTATAAAAGATAGTATCTTAGATGATGAAGATTAAAATATTGGGTAACATGGGTAAAGTGGGTATTTAAGGTAGAACCCTAGTAGTAGAAAGGGATTGCTACATGATTATTTTGGGTATTATGTTGTAGAGCTAAAATAATCATGGGCATTTATCAGTTTGATTTTATTTTATGCAAAATACATTAAAGACAAAATACTTTTTCAACCCAGTTATCGTGTTCAAATGGACCATGAATTGATTTGAAACATCCTCGGCTTTCTTCAATATTTCTGTTTAAGTCTGTAGCAACCCAATCTACAGTACAAATAATTTTATTTGCTTCAAGAACCACCCCCTTAATAATGCCAAGATGAAAAATTTTAATTCCCGTTTGACCACCACCTTTCATTCGTTTAATGGCGATTCTATCTTTAGGTTTTATTTGAGAAGCCTTTTTATATTGAGCTGGTTGGTCGCTTTCACCCCAATCTAACATCCAAATACCTTGTTCTATAAATTTTTGATCCTGATGTTCTGTTCCACCCCAAGATGCTCCAACAACCCAATAAGTTGACATTTTAATCTCCGTTTATATTTTTTATCTATTGCATAACGTTATGCTTTTACTAATTTTGCTATTTTCAATTTCAATTTTTCACGAACCTGATACCCTCTATCATAGCAAATATTAAGCATGATGCGTCAACACTTTGATGGACACGAAATTGGGTACGTTTAAACAAACGACACTAAAGTTCCATAGGAATTTAAAGAATGCTATAACTGGCAAGCTTTAAGGGCTATTATGGACTTCCCAATTGTAACGGGTTTATATGCTTAATTTTTAGGAAGGCAAAATACCATATTCTTATCGTAAAAATGATCGTTTAAATTATGGGAATTCTTAAGTAAAAATCACTGATTTTTCTATCATAATTCATTCAAAATAAGCCATTTGTTAGGGCTTTCATCTAATTTTATACTCATGTAGGTTTTATCCTATTGCAAGGAATAAGTAACTTCTTAGCGATTTCATAAATCATGACAATAATATTCAGTTTAAATTTCTATGGAACTTTAGTGTCGTTTGTTTAAACTCACCCTATGATCTTCAAATATTCTCACTTGCTTAATAAGTTCGCATTCATTCTTATGACAGGCATGGTAAGTTACATCTTCTCTCAACCACTGCCATAAATGCTCTACAGGCATAAAATCAGGACTATAAGCGGGTAAAAGTTGTAATTTTATTCCCAATTCTTCTGCTCGTTCTTTTACACGATCACTTTTATGGTACGAAGCACCATCCCAAATGATTGTAGCCTCTTTAAAATCAAACTCCTCTTGAATTTTTTTTAAAACGTCACAAGTACTTTCCGTGTCCGCTGTCAAATATGGATAAATTCGTGTTTTACCTTGATTGTACAAGTAAACACCAAAGAAAGAGACTTTCTTTCTGCCAACTGAACTTGAACTTACCCATGCTCTTTCACCTGATACAGACCAGCCATAACCTTCGTCGGTATCCAATTGAATATGAGCTTCATCAATATAAATAATTTGTCTTTTTCCATCGGTAGCTTCTTTTAAGAAAAGTTTTAATATTTCCACAAATTCTGCTCTTTTTTCAGGACTTGCCTGATTTAAGAGTTTTCGATACTTTTTCCAAGAAAATCCATATTTTTTTAAGCATTTTCTAACCGTTTCACGACAACAGTTTAACCCGAAGTCTTCTTTAATCCAGCTTACAAATCGTTTTAAGGTCCACCGTGGTATAAAAATAATTTCACGTGTTTGCGGAGGTTCTTTTGCATACTCGAGGCTTTGATTTATTTTTGCTGATAACCCGTCTATTATTTTTTCAAAAAAAAAGGCGCTTTGCCGCCAGTCCTTTGATAATATAGGCTTTCTTCACCTTCATTATTATACTTATGCACCCAACTAATAACTGTTTGATGATGACGCCCTGTTTCTTTGCTTATTTGAGCCGCATTTTTTCCTAGCGTTATATCGTAAAGTGCTAAAAAACGCTCTCGGGTTCTTTTATGTAATGAATTCAAGCCTAAGTCGCGTAAATATTCAGGATTTTGTCCCCAGAGATCATAATTAACTTTAAGCATTTTTAGCCATTTTTTTTGAGAATTTCATATTATATCAAACTACGAGTTTCAATGTGGACGGGGTTTATAAGCCTGTGCTAGTTGCTGTTGTTGCGTGTCGTGATAAAAAATAACTGAACGATATTGGGTGCCAATATCCGCTCCTTGTCGATTGAGCGTGGTAGGATTATGAGCGCTGAAAAACACGTCTAATAATACTGTTAAGGGTAGCTGTTGTTCATCAAATTCTATTTGTATGACTTCGGCATGACCTGTTAATCCTGAGCATACTTGTTCATAGCTCGGGTTTTCCAGTGAGCCACCGGCATAGCCAGAGGTGACATTGATAACACCTTGTAATCGTTGTATAGTTGCTTCAAAGCACCAAAAACAACCGCAACCTAAGGTAATCTGTTTAATATGATTCATAGTTATAATTTTAGCATATTGGATAGATTTTAAAATTCACGTGGTAAGGATTTAAGTGATAGGTGGCTTATTTTTAATTTTTAGGGACATATTATTATGCAGCAGACACAAAATTTAGTGAAAGGGGCGGGTTTAGGCTTACGTCGCTCTTTTTTAGATGAAGTCTTAAATAAGCCTATCGAACCAGTAGGTTTTTATGAAGTGGCACCTGAAAACTGGATGACGATTGGAGGGAAATTAGGCAAGCAATTTAGGCGTATGACCGAGCAATATGATTTCGTTGCTCACGGTTTATCGTTATCGATTGGTAGCACTGATGCGTTAGATGAAGCGTTTATTAAAAATTTAAAAACCTTTATGCATACGCATGGCATTAAATTTTATAGTGAGCATCTGAGTTATTGCAGTCATGAAGGGCATTTATATGATTTGATGCCGATTCCGTTTACCGCCGAGGCAGTCACGCATGTTGCGCAGCGAATTAAACGGGTTCAGGATATTTTAGAGCAAAGAATTGCGATTGAAAACGTGTCTTATTATGCGGCACCCGGTCAAGAAATGTCTGAAATTGATTTCTTTAATGCGGTAATTACAGAGGCGGATTGTGATGTGTTATTGGATGTGAATAATATTTACGTCAATAGTGTTAATCATGATTATGATGCCGAAAAATTTTTACAAGCAATCCCTGCAGAACGGATTAGTTATGCTCATATTGCAGGGCATTATGTTGAAGCCGATGATTTTTTAGTGGATACCCATGGCGCGGAGATTATTGAACCGGTCTGGCAGTTATTGCATAAAGCGTATGCCTTGTACGGTGTTTTTCCTACCTTATTAGAACGTGATTTTAATATTCCTGATGTGGCTGAATTAAGCCGTGAAGTGAGTATGATTAAAAAAATTCAGCATAGATGGATGCAAAATGAACAACTTATCGCCTAAAGTCGATTTTAAAGCCACACAAGCCCAATTTTCAGCTTATATTCGTAATCCTGTCGATAATCCTTGCCCTGATGATGTGAAGCCGGAACGAATGAAAGTGTATCAAGAATTATTTTTTAATAATGTTGAGGGTTTTTTATCAAGTAATTTCCCCGTTTTACATACGGTGCTGAGTCCTGAAAATTGGCAGCAATTAGCGCAAGATTTTTTTCAACAGCATCAGTGTGAAAGTCCTTATTTCACCGAAATTCCTGAAGAATTTATGCTGTATTTGCAAAATGAACGGGCTGCAAATGAATTTGATTATCCGTTTATGTTGGAATTAGCGCATTATGAATGGGTGGAAATGGCACTGTCTATTTCAACAGACTGTTTACCTGAAAAAAGAACGATAACGCCATTAAGGCTAGAGGATAGCATCAGTCTTTCTTCGCTCGCTTGGCCGTTAGCCTATCAATTTCCGGTGCATAAAATATCGCCGGATTATTTGCCATTACGCAGTACTGAGCAGGTGAGTTATATCGTGGTATATCGTAATGCTGAAGACGAGGTGAATTTTATAGAACTTGCTCCCATGAGTTTTCAATTATTGCAGGGTTTGCAAGAACAAGACGCTATCAATGTGGGTGAGTATTTAGATGCTCTTTTGGCGGATAATTATTCGGTTGCATTAGAGCAGGCTGCTTTATCGGCATTACAGCAATTTGCAGATAAAGAGATTGTATTGAGTATTTAAGGATATATTGGATTGAGTGGGTAGAGCTTGATGAAGTGTAGATTATTCGCAGCAAATGGTGGCTCGTACTTCATTGCCTTTGCCTTTATATTCAAGCTGTGAAAAGCTGAGTTTATTTGCCATTGCAATGCCACGACCATGATTATCCATGAGGCGTGTGGTATCAAAATCCATATAAGGCAGCCAATCAAAGCCTAGCCCTTCATCTATAATAGTAATATAAATAGTATGATTATGATGTTCAAATTGTACGGTAACTTTTTTATGTTTATACGCTTCTTGATTCAGGCGATTCGTAATTTCAGCGGTTAAAGTGCCGTTATCATTGAGTCTTGATTTTTCATTATAGCCAATATTTAAATTGCCATGTTCAATGGCATTAATCAGTAATTCGCTTAACCCTAATATCACATCTTGAGGCTTTGGGCATATATTTGAAATTAACGCCGCTAATATACGCGACTCTTCAATGGTTTGATATTGAAAAGTGGCTGATGTAATCAGTGTTAAGGCATTATTAGACTCGTTGAGGCTTTGTTTGCTGAGTTTATAGTCTGCATAATCGCGTACAGCTGTTTTAACAATGGTTAATAAAAGATTATGATCAAACGGTTTTGTTAAATAGTAATAGGCCCCAGCATTGATACCTTCTGCTATGTCAGCTATTTTATCTTTGGCAGTTTGAATGATAACAGGACAATTTTTTAATATATCATGTTGCTTCATTTTGATTAAGACTTCCATGCCATCCATTTTCGGCATCATTCTATCAAGCAGTAATGCTTCAAATTTATTAGGATATTTTTCCAGTATTGACCATGCTTCTAAACCATTGGTTGCAGTGGTAATGGTGTAAGTATCGGCTAATAAATCGTTTAATATTTCTAAATTAATGATTGAATCATCAGCAACTAAAATATGAGGTAAATTAGTAGTCATATGGCATTATAGAAATAGGGTGCTTGATATTATGAGAAGTATTGCAGCAGCTTCTATGGTACCGAGGGTCGGAATCGAACCGACACTTCCGAAGAAACCGGATTTTGAATCCGGCGTGTCTACCAGTTTCACCACCCCGGCATAGAAGAACTAACTATTATAGATGATTTTTTTTAGATTGCTAGAAAATACTTTATGGCGAGTAAGGCTGAAATTAACAGTGGCCTATTATGTTATAATAATATGTAAGATTGATATGTAATTTGAGGGGCAAGGTAATGATTGAAGCAACATTGGCAGACCTTAGGAAGTCATCTACGTTTTTTAAGACTAATCAGGTGATACATATTATAAATGGTCGAAAAAAAGAGGAAATTGGCTATTTTGTGCCAAATTTTCTAAAAGATAAATTTGAAGTGTTTGTGCGTGATTTAGAAAAAGAAGAAAAAATAAAATTACTCAATAGAATTGCACTTGCCAGTACGAAAGATAATATTGGTGATGGAGCAGTTGATGATGGAATTAATTAGAGGCGGTATTTATCTGGTTAATTTTAATCCTGCAAAAGGCGGTGAGATAGGTAAATTAAGACCGGCTATTATCATCAGTGATGAAGAGGATAATACCATTCTTAATACGGTGATTGTGATTCCTTTATCAACGGTGATAGAAAAAGATGCGTTGCCGTATCGCTTGTTAATTACGGCTCGTGATAAGTTAGAAAAGAACTGCGATGCCTGTATTTATGAAATAAGGGCATTGTCAAAAATAAGAGTAAAAGCAAAATTAGCTGATTTAACGGCAAGTGAATTAGGCATTATACAAAATTCATTCTGCCAAATTATAAAATAACACCCCAAATACGCATGAAAAAAAGTGATTTTTATTACGATTTACCTGACAATTTAATTGCCCAACAGCCTTTAGCTGAACGGACAGGGAGTCGTTTATTATGTTTATCAGCTCAAAGTGATAGCGTTGAAGATAAACAATTTAGTGAGTTTATTGATTTATTAAAGCCTGATGATTTATTAGTGTTAAATAATACTAAAGTAATTCCAGCGAGATTGTTTGGGCATAAACAATCAGGCGGTAAAGTTGAAATTTTAATTGAACGGGTACTTAATAATCGTGAAGTGCTGGCACATATGCGTTCTAGTAAATCGGCTAAGGAAGGGGCGATTATTAATTTAGAGTCTGGCTTTCAATGTGAAGTCTTAGGCCGTCAAGATGATTTATTTCAGTTATGGTTTAAAGGCAATGAAAGTTTAGAAACGATTTTAACGGCGATTGGGCATATGCCGTTACCGCCTTATATTGAGCGTGCTGATGATAAAAATGATGCAACGCGTTATCAAACGGTGTTTGCAGAGCAAAGTGGGGCAGTCGCTGCACCGACAGCAGGCTTGCATTTTGATGAGGCGATGATGGCACAGATTCGTGCAAAAGGCGTGCAAATTGCGTTTGTGACATTACATGTTGCCAGTGGTACGTTTCGCCCTGTGAAGGTAGAAAATCTACACGAGCATATTATGCATAAGGAATATTTTGAAGTGCCTGAAGCAACGGTGACGGCTGTTAAAGAAACGAAACAGCGAGGTGGCAAGGTGGTTGCGATTGGTACAACGGCGGTGCGTTCATTAGAATCTGCCTCAGTGAGTGGTGAGCTAGTTGCCCAAAAAGGAGATACTAATTTATTTATTACACCGGGTTATGCGTTTCAAACCGTGGATGCGATGCTGACTAATTTTCATTTGCCTGAATCAACACTTTTAATGCTAGTGTCTGCGTTTTCAGGTTATGAGCAGATTAAGCAGGCGTATCAACATGCGATTGCAGAGCAGTATCGTTTTTTTAGCTATGGCGATGCGATGTTTTTACCGCGGTTAGGTAGTGCAAAATCGTAATATAATACGTTTTTACTTTGTTCTTATTTTTCAAATATATTAATCATGTCAGTCAATAATGCTCCTTTAACGCCACTCGTTCCGCATAAAATAAAACAGCCTATTATTTGGACAGGTTTAACCGGCTGTGCGGATGCGTTGGCGATTGCATCTGCGGTTAAGCAAGCCTCGCGTTTATTTGTGGTATTGACGGCTGATACTCACACCGCGTTGCGTTTAGAGCATGAAATTGCATTTTTTTTAGATGATGAAAATTATCCCATTTTACATTTTCCTGAATGGGAAATTTTGCCTTATGATGTTTTTTCACCCTTAGCGGAAATTGTTTCCGAACGCATTAAGACGTTAGCTAAATTACCCGAAGTAACACAAGGCGTGTTGGTGTTATCCGTTGCCAGTTTACGCCAGCGATTAGCCCCTCGAAGTTATATTTTAGATAATAGTTTTGAATTAGCGGTAGGCGGTGAGTTTAAAGTAGCTTTAAATCGTCTTAAACTTGAGGCATTAGGTTATCAACAAGTTGAACAGGTGGTTGAGCATGCTGAATTTACATTGCATGATGGCATTGTGGATTTATTTCCGATGGGCAGTCAATATCCGTTTCGGCTGGAGTTAGATGATGAAAAAATTATATCAATACGGGCTTTTTCAGCTAAAACTCAGTTGTCTATAGAATCTATTGAGACCATTCAACTTTATCCTGCTCATGAGTATCCGTTTACCGATGAGGCGATTCAGCGATTTCGCCAAGGTTTTCGAGAGGCTTTTCCTGAGCAGTATCGAAATTCTCCATTATATAAAGATGTCAGTGCGGGCATTACCCCAAATGGCATTGAAAGTTATTTACCTTTATTTGTAGATAATACAGATACCTTATTTGATTATTTACCAGCAACCACTGCATTTGTGTTGCCTGCTAATTTAGAGGCCTGTTTACAGCAATGTGCAGAAGACGTAGCTGAACGTTTTGAGTTACGTGGCCAAGACGATGAACGACCTTTATTAGCACCTGATAGTTTGTACTTATCCGCAGAGGATTTCAGCGATGAATTAGCGAGTTTTAGACGTATTTACTTGGAGCGAGAATCGTCGGATTATGCTATTTGGCAAACAGAAAGTCGTGTATTACCTGATATTGCGATTCATGCTGAGAGAGATAATGCAGCTCAAAAATTAAATAATTTTTTAGCAACCACGCAGAGTCGGGTGTTATTTGTCGCTGAGACAAATGGGCATTGTGAGGATTTAATCGCGGTGTTGCGGACGTATAAAATTTACCCCAAAAAATTAGCGACATGGAATGAATTTTTAAACAGCGATAAGGCGACTGCAATCGTGGTCGCCGCTTTAGATCATAGCTTATATTTACCTGACGCGGGTATTGCTATGATTACTGAAAGCCAGTTAAAAGGCGATAAAGTTCAGCAACGCCGGCGGCGTAAAACCTCGGCTACCAATGAGCTTGAAAAAATTGTTAATAATCTTAATGAATTAACAGTTGGAGCGGCTGTCGTGCATCAAGAACATGGCGTGGGACGTTATTTAGGCTTGCAGGTATTGCAGTTTAGCGATATTGATGCTGAATTTTTGAGTTTAGAGTATGCGGCGAATGCTAAATTATATGTACCCGTTGCTTCTTTAGAGTTGATTCAGCGTTATACGGGTATGAATGCAGATTCCATTCCGTTACATAAATTAGGCGGGGAGCAATGGAGTAAGGCGAAACATAAAGCCTTAGAAAAAATTCATGATGTGGCGGTTGAGCTATTAGATGTCCATGCGAAACGAGCTTTAAATAAAGGCCATGCTTTTAAGAGCAGCAAAGCGGATTATGTCGCCTTTGCAAATGCGTTTCCGTTTGAAGAAACGCCGGATCAACAGACGGCTATTGAAGCTATTGTTGAGGATATGCAGCGTGAAAGACCGATGGATAGAGTGGTGTGTGGCGATGTTGGCTTTGGTAAAACTGAAGTGGCGATGCGAGCGAGTTTTATCGCAGTGAATGGCGGTAAACAAGTGGCGATATTAGTGCCGACTACCTTATTAGCCCAGCAACATTTTCAAAGTTTTCGTGACCGTTTTGCCGATTGGCCGGTGAGAGTTGAGGTGTTATCGCGTTTTGTGAAGCCTAAACAGCAAAAGGCTATTTTGGCGGATTTGGTCTTAGGTAAAGTGGATATTGTGATTGGCACGCATAAGCTTTTATCAACAGAGATGCAGTATCAGGCACTAGGCTTGGTGATTATTGATGAAGAGCATCGTTTTGGGGTCAAACAAAAAGAATATTTTAAAGGTATTCGTGAGTCGGTGGATTTATTAGCCTTAACTGCGACCCCCATTCCTCGTACCTTGAATATGGCGATGGCGGGTGTACGTGATGTATCGATTATTGCCACGCCGCCTGCAAATCGTCATGCGATTAGAACCTTTGTCAGTGAGTGGGTGGATTCATTGGTTAAAGAAGCCTGTCAGCGTGAAATAAAGCGGGGCGGGCAGATGTATTTTTTACATAATAATATTCAATCTATGGATAAGATGGCACGGGAATTAGAACGCTTAGTGCCTGAGGCGAAGATTGAAATTGCACATGGACAAATGTCGGAGCATGAATTAGAGCGTATTATGCTCGATTTTTATCATCAGCGGTTT
>CAJVYO010000023.1 GCA_913009515.1 uncultured Methylococcaceae bacterium | reverse complement strand
GTTTCTTCTAAACCATCAATCACTTTAATCGTCACGGACTCTGATTTTTTAAGAATATTGGCAATCCGTTTATTGGCTGCCGCTAAACTATCTGCCTCGACTAAAGCCCGAAAGCTTTTAACCGCGTGTAAACGTGCCATAAAATCAGTGGGTTTCGCTGGTGCAATCGCCTTAACTGCTTCAAATTCATCAACGCTAAAACCTTGCTCTAAACAATAGCCTTTTAAGCGTTCATAAACAAACGCGGTGACTAATGCCTGTGTTTTTTCTTGCTCAAATTCATGTGTAAATTGGGCTAATGCAAGCTTAATACTCGCCACAATATCCAATGGCAGATTATTTTCAATCATGGTGCGTAAAATTCCTAATGCCGCCCGTCTTAAGGCATACGGGTCTTTATCACCCGTGGGAATTAAACCGGCACTAAAAATACCCGTTAAAGTATCAATTTTTTCTGCAAGTGCTAAGATTTGTCCGGTCACACTCGGCGCGGTTGCACTACCTGATTGTTTCGGCATATATTGTTCTTCAATCGCATACGCCACTTCGCTAGGTTCACCATCCGCTAAAGCATAATAACGCCCCATTAACCCTTGTAAGCTACCAAATTCTTCCACCATATTGGTGACTAAATCAGTTTTTGCCAATACCGCTGCGCGTTTCACCAAGCTATCATCAACACCTAACGCCTTGGCAATCGCACTTGCAAGCTGTGCAACCCGTTCGGATTTATCCGCTAAACTACCGAGTTTTTTCTGAAAAATAATCGCGTCTAATTGGGGTAAATGAGCTGATAACGGCTGTTTACGATCTTGATTCCAGAAAAATTCTGCATCCGCTAAACGCGGCATAATCACCCGTTCATTACCTGACTGAATCGATGCCGGATTAGTACTTTCAATATTACTGAAAGTAATAAAATGCGGTAATAACTCGCCTTCGCTATTTTTCACCGGAAAGTATTTTTGATTAATCTGCATGGTGGTGATTAATACTTCTTTCGGCAAGGCTAAATAACGCTCATCAAAATTACCGGTAATCGGCACCGGAAATTCATTGAGTGCGGCAATTTCTTCCAATAAATCCGCTTCAATATGAGCAATACCCCCGACGTTTTCAGCCGCTTGTTTTGCTGCATCATTAATCATCGCAATACGTTGAGCAAAACTCGGAATCACTTTTGCTTCTGCTAATAATAAAGCTTCGTAATCTTCAGCCGCCGTAATCGTCAACGCGTGAGGTGCATGAAAACGATGTCCGTAACTGGTATTACCGGTAGTTAAACCTAAAATATCAGTTTCAATAATGTGCTTACCTAACAACAACACTGCCCAATGTACCGGACGTACAAATTCAATATTAGAATCACCCCAACGCATCCGTTTCGCAATCGGTAATTGTTGAATCGCTTTGCTAATAACCGCAGGGATTAATTCAACACTGGCTTTCCCTTTAATCAACTGATTAAACGCCACCCATTCGCCTTTATCGGTTTTTATACGCGTTAACTGGTCTGCGGTCGTGCCACAACCACGAGCAAAACCTTCACAGGCTTTAGTTGCATTACCGTCAGCATCAAATGCACCTTGAATTGCAGGTCCGCGTTTTTCAACACTTTTATCTGCTTGTTCTGTGCTGACATCTTTAATAAATACCGCTAAACGTCTTGGCGTGGCATAAATAAGCGTTTCACCGAAAGCTAATTCTAATTCACTTAAGCCTTTTTCAATGCCTGCTGCCAACGCTTCACTCAACGCACGTAATGAGGCAGGTGGTAATTCTTCGGTGCCTAATTCAAATAATAAATGTTCGCTCTGACTCATGAGTCCGCTCCTGTTTTGCTTAGCATTGGAAAACCTAAATTTTCACGGCAGGCATAATAACTGGTCGCCACCGCTTTCGATAGATTACGCACTCTTAATATATAGCGTTGACGTTCCGTCACCGAAATCGCATGCCGAGCATCGAGTAAATTAAACACATGCGAGGCTTTCAATACCATTTCATACGCGGGTAACGGTAAATCTTGTTCAATAAGTTTTGCAGATTCAGCTTCATAAGTATCAAAACTCGCGAATAAAAAATCCACCTTCGCATGTTCAAAATTATACGCAGACATTTCCACTTCATTTTGATGAAACACATCGCCATAAGTGACATCGCCTTCCGCGCCATGTGTCCACACTAAATCATACACACTTTTCACGCCTTGAATATACATCGCCAAACGTTCTAAGCCATAGGTTAATTCGCCGGTCACCGGACGACATTCTAAGCCCCCCACTTGTTGAAAATAAGTAAACTGTGACACTTCCATGCCATTCAGCCACACTTCCCAACCCAAGCCCCAAGCCCCTAAAGTCGGTGATTCCCAGTTATCTTCAACAAAACGAACATCATGTTCTAATAAATCTAAACCAATATGACGTAAAGAATTTAGATATAAATCTTGAATCTCAAGTGGCGACGGTTTTAATACCACTTGAAATTGATAATAATGTTGTAAACGATTGGGATTTTCACCGTAACGCCCATCAGTTGGGCGGCGTGAAGGCTGAACATACGCCGCTTTCCAAGGCTCAGGACCGATAGCACGTAAAAACGTCGCAGGATGAAAAGTCCCTGCACCCACTTCTAAATCCAGTGGCTGTAATAACGCACAGCCCTGCTCTGCCCAATATTGTTGGAGCGAGAAAATAAGACCTTGAAAGGTCGATAAATCATTAGTTGAATTAGTCACAATGGCAAATAGTTTGAAGCAAAAAATGGCTTAATTATAACGTAAAAAACCGCCCCTCACTTCACCTCTTGCTCATAAAAATATGGATAGAGCAGCCTATTGAGTCTTCGCTCCAATTTGCATCGTTCCCATGCTCCAGCGTGGGAATGTAGCCTTAGATGCGCCAGCGTCTTCAAAATGCGTTTCCACGCCAGAGCGTGGGAACGATAAAAAATTAACATGCTAAAATACGGCTACCATTTTAAGAAGGGACAGCGTAGGCTGAGGGATAGCTTTGGTACGCAGGCCTTTAGCCTGCATTCATAAAAGGCAGGCTAAAGACCTGCGTACCAACTACATTTAAAACTACGAGATTGAAATCCCAGTGTTTAAATATTATCTGTCCCGTCTTAAATTGGTAGCCTAAAAACGTGATTAATTTTCGAACGCTAATCGTTCCGCTAAATAGTAAACCTACCTGCTAAGCCATCTAATTCATCGGCTAATTTATCCAATGACTGTGCTGTACTCGAAATTTTATGCACTGAATCAACTGAATCACCTGCCCCATTATTTAAACTACTCACATTATCATTAATACTTTTAACCACTGTTGCCTGTTCTTCTGCAGCACTTGCAATATTGGCACTCATATCATTGATATGTTCAATATGATCTAACAGTTCACCTAATACTTTGCCGGTATCATTTGCACCATCAACACTATTCTGCATATGCTCACCACTTTTACCCATCACTGATACCGCTTGCTTAACCCCTAGTTGCAATTTATCAATCACACTCTTAATTTCTAAGGTTGATTGTTGCGTACGTCCTGCTAAAGTTCTCACTTCGTCAGCGACCACCGCAAATCCGCGCCCTTGCTCTCCTGCTCTCGCCGCTTCAATCGCTGCATTCAAGGCTAATAAATTCGTTTGTTCAGCAATATCGCCAATAACATCTAAGACTTCACCAATTTGATTACTATCATGTTCAAGCTGCTGAATAACACCCACTGCCCCTTTCATTTCGCCTTCCAAGGTATTAATCGAATTAATCGCATTATCTAAAATCGTTCGCCCTTCTTCCGCTTCCGCACCTAATGTTGCAATAGCCTCATTAGTTTTATGAATATTAACCGCGACTTCATTAATAGATACGCTCATTTGACTAACACTCGATGCCATTTCCTCCGTACCTTGCTGCTGATTTAATAAAGTAGCTTCTGATGAATTTGTTACCATACTTAACCCATGTGCCTCGCTTAATAACTGTGATGAAGAGCTTGATATATCTTGAATCACTAACTGCGTCGAATCCAATAATTTATTATATTGAGCACTTAAATGGCTAATTTCATCTTCGCCATCATCGACAACACGGGTCACTAAATTTCCTTGAGCCGCCCTATCAACTGAATCACCCACTCTATCTAAACGATTGGTTAAACCTTTTACGCTAGAGGTCATTAATATAATAATAACCAGCCCCATTCCGACAAGTAAGCCTATAATTTTATAAGCCAGTAATTGCCCTTGGTCAATGTCATCTTGTATATCAATAGCGACCGACAAAACGCCTCGCACATCCCCTAACTTCCAATTGTTCTTAGGCGTATCTGCACGCGTATTATGACAATTAACACAGCCTTGTTGAGTCATAATATCTGCGACACCTACACGAACAATATGACGTTTATTCTGTTCTTCAATGCGTATAAAGTCTTTATCTGCCGATTGCGATAATGCCTTCCAGCTATCTGCTTGAAAACTGTCTAATTGTCGAGATTGACGATTAGGAAATGGAAATTCACTGTATAAATCCAGTTGAATACTATCTTTTAATTTATGACTTAAATCTTGTATCATCGTAGCCGGTAAGGGTATTTTTCCTACCGTATTTTCATGTTTAATCGCAGGTCTGACACCTTCTACCGCCAAGACTTTTTTAACGATATTAACCGTATAATAAGCACGAATATCTTTAAATACTTGTACTTCATTTTTCGCCGCTGCAACGGCACTTTCAATGGCATTATCTTTAATCATCATCGGGATATAAAGACTTAACCCCCCGATACTTAATATTAATAAGATGACCAGCGGCGATATTAACTGCAATAAAACACTACGATTATTCATATTTAAAAAAAATCCTTAAAGCTCTTGGTTATCATTAAATGGGGGTAATAGTTGCTATTTATCATTATAACCTAACTTAAAATGCAGCGACTCAATACTAAAATCGCTACGCATAAAAAAGGCCACTTAATGTGACCTTTTCATGAATCACTACACTGATGTGTAGTTACTTAAAACGATAACTTACTTTAATAAGCCTTGTAATAAACCATTTAAGTTGGTTACAAATTCAGCTGGATTGTCTAACGAACCACCTTCACTTAAAACCGCTTGATCAAATAAAATGCCGGTTAAATCCTTGAAGCGCGAATCATCTTGCTCTTCTTTTAAACGCGTAATTAAAATATGCTCAGGATTAATTTCAAACACTGGCTTATTGCCACCGCCCATGCCCATCATACTCATATCCTGACCCGCTTCTTTCATGATGCGTTCCATATTTAAGCTCATTGCATCTTGCTCAGAGACTAAACACGTCGGTGAAGAGGTTAAGCGATGACTTACACGCACATCGCCGACTTTATCACCTAAAACCTCTTTGATTTGCGTAATCACTGACTCAAAATCTTTAGACGCTTCTTCTTGTTCTTTTTTATCTTCTTCGGTATCAAATTTATCTAAATCTAATTGACCTTTCGCAACAGATTGTAAAACTTTACCATCAAAATCATTTAAATGAGAAACCAGCCATTCATCAACACGGTCTGATAATAATAAAACTTCAATGCCTTTTTTACGGAATATTTCTAAATGCGGGCTATTTTTTGCTGCGGCAAAGGTATCTGCAGTGACATAGTAAATCTTATCCTGCCCTTCTTGCATACGTTCAATATACGCTTCAAATGAAATATCTTGTGCTTCAGTATCATTTTCAGTTGAGGCAAAACGTAATAATTTAGCCACACGTTCTTTATTTTTAGTATCTTCTATCGGCCCTTCTTTCATGACGTTACCAAATTCTTTCCAGAACGTAGCATATTTTTCTGCGTCATTTTTAGCGATATTTTCTAATAAACCGAGTACTTTTTTCACTGCACCGGCTTTAATCGCACTGATTTTTTTACTTTGTTGCAGCAATTCACGTGACACATTCAAAGGCAATGAATCGGTATCAATCACACCGCGTACAAAACGCAAATAACGTGGCATTAATTGTTCCGCATCATCCATAATAAAGACTTTACGCACATACAATTTAACACCGTGCTTTACCTCTCTATCCCACATATCAAAAGGTGCACGAGCCGGAACATACAACAACATGGTATATTCGTTAGTACCTTCTACTTTAGAATGCACATGAGCTAATGGATCTTGAAAATCATGGCCAACATGCTTATAAAATTCATTATAAGCCGCATCATCTAATTCATCTTTTGATTTTGCCCATAATGCAGATGCACTATTAACCGTTTCATCTTCAATACGTGCAGGGGCAGTTTCATTATCATCTTCGTCTTTTTCTGCAGGAATTTCTTTATCCATAATAATCGGCAAAGAAATATGATCAGAGAATTTTTTAATAATTGAACGCAAACGAAAATCATCTAAAAATTCTGTTTCATCGTCTTTAAGATGTAAAACAATATCGGTACCACGCTCTGCTTTTTCAACAGTTTCTAGCGTATACTCACCTTCACCCGCTGATTCCCATGTTACCGCATCAGTAGAACCTGCTTTACGCGTGGTTAAGGTCACTTTATCTGCAACAATAAATGCTGAGTAAAAGCCCACACCAAATTGACCAATTAATTCACTATCTTTTGCTTGATCACCGGTTAATGATTCAAAAAAGCTTTTCGTTCCTGATTTTGCAATCGTTCCAATATGCTCTTGTACTTCATCGCGGGTCATCCCAATACCATTATCACTCACCGTAATGGTTTTAAGCTCTTTATCAAATGCAACCCGAATATTTAATTCACTATTTCCATCATAAAGCCCATCATTTGATAGTGCTTCAAAACGTAATTTATCCGCTGCATCAGAGGCATTAGATACCAACTCACGTAGAAAAATTTCTTTGTTACTATACAAAGAATGAATCATTAAGTTTAATAAATGTTTTACTTCGGTTTGAAACCCAAGGGTTTCTTTTTTAGCATCAACTGTCATAGTGTCTCTATTTTTTTAAAAAATTTAGTTATCTTTATCGATATAAGGTCTAACATTGTTTTTTCAAGGAAAAAATATAGAATATTCAAATAAATCTTTATATCTCTCTATTTCTCAGCTGCTGACAAAATAAAATGCCGATAAAAGACCTAAAATTACAAAAAGTGCTGCTTATTGAAGATTTCCCATCAATGAGTGCCGCGATTAAAACCATGTTATTTTCTATTCATTTAACTAATATTACAGAAGTAACGACCGGTATGGCTGCTATTCATGCCATGGAGGGAGAGCAGTTTGATATTATTTTATGCGATTATAATTTAGGCAGAGGCAAAAATGGCCTACAAGTACTTGAAGAAAGTAGAGAGCGTAAATTACTACGCCCTCATACCGCGTTTATCATCGTAACCGCTGAAAATATACAGTCCATGGTGCTGGGCTTAGTTGAAAATAATCCCGATGATTATTTAAGCAAACCGTTTACCGCTCAGCTTTTACTGACACGTATTCAGCGTGCCTTTGAACATAAAGAATTTTTCAAGCGTATTGACGAAGCTATTTTTGAAGATAATTATCCGTTAGCGATTGAATTTTGTGACCTATACCTGCGACGCAAAAAATCTAATAAAATGCACTCTGCTTTGTTACGTAAACGTGCCGAGCTTGCGTTATATATGCTGGATTATGAGATGGCTCAAAATATTTATCGTACTATTTTGAAGAAACGCGAACTTTCTTGGGCAATGATTGGCCTTGCTGTGACTTTTCAACACCAAGAAAAACACCACGAAGCCATTAAATTATTCTTAGATATTATTCATAAATATCCGATGAAAATGCAGTCTTATGATTTATTAGCACTTTCATATGAAGCAATTGATGAACACAGCAATGCACAACATACTTTGCATGATGCGGTTAAACTTTCACCTAACATTTTAAAACGTCAACGCAACCTGGCTTATATTGCCAAAAAAACCGGCGATTGGTATGCAGCTGAAGCGGCTGAACAATCAGTGCTATCCTTGGGGAAATATTCTATTTTTAGAAAACCTACCGACTTTTCTAATCTGGCACAGACCTTAGATTCACTCAATAAAACTATCGAAGCCATCGAAGTTTTAAAAACCTTAATTAAAGAATTTCCCAACGATCCTAGCGTGGAATTACTGTCGCATATTACTGAATCAGAAATATTTTATAATTCAGATGATATTGAATTATCAGAACATGCCTTCATTAAGGCGCTCGACTTAAAACAACACCAAAACACCTTAGAAAAAGAATCAAAATTATCGATGGCAAAAGTCTGTCATATTAATCATCGTGATGAATTGGCAAACGATATTCTCGATGATTTAATTAGTAATCATATTGATGATAATGAATTTATTACTGATCTCAACAATATGAATAGAAGCCTTGGCCATGAAGATTTAACCGATAATAAAATTGATATAGCCCGCAAACAAATGGTTGAGACAAATAATGAAGCCATCAGTCTATTTAAGAAAGGTAAGATTAATGACGCAATCGCCATTCTTATTGAAGCCTTTAAGAAAACACCTGATAATAAAACCATTATTTTGAATATTATTAAAATTTTATTACATCAAATAAAAATATCAAAACCGACAACACATAATATGAAAAATGTGAAATTTTATATTGAAAAAGCACGAGCCGGTAATGTCGCTCAAAATAAACTCAATCGCATTCAAATGGAATATGCAAAACTTATGCACCAGCTTAAACAAGGCGAATAATATGTCCCAATCAACTAATAGAATTGATTTTGCAACTATCTTGGCATCATCAATTCATGATATGAAAAATTCATTAGCGAGTATTCGTGGACTTATTACTGATATTTCCCTTAAAAGTAATAATGCCACCCCTGAATTTTCACAATTAGAAATTGAATCTAATCGCATGAATAATAGTTTAATTCAGCTATTATCACTGTATAAAATGGAAATTGAGCAATTTAATGTAGCGATCGATGAATATGCGGTTGAAGATATGTTTGCCGATATTACCGCCAATCAATCTAATCTATTAAAATTGAACAACATTTCCATAGACACCGAATATGAGCAACACGATGATGATCTCTGTTTTTGTGATTTTGATTTAATCACCAGTGCTTTAAGCACCATCCTCAATAATGCTCAACGCTATGCTAACTCAAAAATTATTTTATCCACCGGGATAATTGATAATTATCGTTATTTCAGCATTGAAGACGATGGCAGAGGCTTTACCGAAGATTTATTAGTCAATAATAAACAAACTGACCTTAATTTTTATTCTGGCAATACCGGTTTAGGTTTATATTTCGTCGCGGCTATCGCTAAATTACATTTTACGGAAGATAGGTTCGGCTATATTCAAACTAGTAATGAAAGTCGTTTAGGTGGTGCTAAATTCAGCTTATTTTTACCTTAATAATGCAGGAATAAGCTTATTTTTACCTGCTAGAGCCACTGACATTTCTAATAAACTTTGCCAACTACTGCCTTTTTCTAAACCTTTTATTTGTCGATCTGTTTTAGCAGCCATCACTAAAATAGCCATTAAATCATGATTACTTAATTTTTTTAAAACATGCTCGACTAATTTTTGGCGTTTATCCCATACTTGATATTTCATAAACACCGTACGGGAATTTTCGCCTGCCGCTAAAGCACGTTTTATATGAATTAAATTTCGTGCTTCTCGAGCAAGCCCCCATAAAACAATGGGGGCGGCAATTCCTTCGGCTTCTAAGCCTGTTAAAATCTTCATCACTCTGGGAACCCGCCCTGATAACGCGGCATCAACCAAATTAAACACATCATAACGCGAACAATCCATCACCACATCATTCAGCTGGGTAAAACTTAATTCACACTCGCCATATAAACTATATAGTTTCTCAACTTCTTGAGCTGCCGCCAATAAATTACCTTCAACCCGTGCCGCAATTAAAGCCAATCCTTGTTTATCAACTCGCAAGCCTCGATTCATCAAACGCTGTTGCAACCAAGCTAATAAAGCAGCACCTTCTAATGGCCAAATTTGCAAAGCAATCCCTTGGCTTTCTAAATTCGTGACCCACTTTGATTTTTTCGCTGATTTATCTATCTTACCGACCGTTATTAATAATAAGGTATCAGCTGGGATATCCTGACAATATTGTACTAATGCCTTGCTACCTTCCGCACCCACTTTAGCATTCGGAATACGTAAATCAATAATTTTCTTTTCTGCAAAAATAGACAATGAATTCGCTGCCATTGAAAACTCAAGCCATGAGAACTGTCCTTCAACCGTTAACACTTCACGACTTAAATAACCTTGTTTTCTGGCGGCTTGACGCACTAAATCAGCCGCCTCACCTAGCTGCAAAGGCTCATCCCCACTTAAAAAATAAATAGGCTTTAAACCTTTGTTTAAGGATGCTTTTAATTGCTCTGCTTTAATCCACATAATTAAGGCTTAATTAAAGCACGACTACGCTCTATGATTCGATGCACCGCTTCAATATAAAGTGCCTGACGCAAACGCTGTTCCTCTTCTTGTTTCGCAATTAAAGAATCACTCTGCTGTTCATTATAATAAGTCTTTTTCACAATAAACTTCTGATTACTAGCGAGGGTTTTACCTTGCTGATTAACTAAATTAAACTGTATTTCATAGGTTAATTCATACTCATTAGAATAACCACTGGTATTTAACGACAAGGTATGACGACTATAATTTTCATATAGCACCTCAATAATAAGTCCCGCATCGCTTTTACGCTTAACCACTTGACCGGTCGAATTATGTTGATACACCGTATTAAGTGCCTCGATAAAAGGCACTGACGCACGCTCACTCACATAAATTTTCTGTAAGGCCAGTGGTAAAACCACTGAACCTTTCAAGTGATAGCCGCAAGCACTTAAAAAACATAGCATCATGCCTAGTATTAATTTTTGACTACTTACCTTGGCTATATCGTGCATATTAAACAACAATGCTCACTAATTTTTTAGGCACCACAATTACTTTTTTCACCGGTTTGTCCTCTAAAAAACGCACCACATTTTCTTCTGATAACGCTAATGCTTCAATATCCGCTTTAGACATCTCCAAAGAAACCATTATTTTTCCGCGTAACTTACCATTGACTTGCACAATCATCTGAATTTCATCTTGTACTAACGCCGATTCATCCACCACAGGCCATTGAAAATTAATATCATCGGTGCGTCCTAAACTTCCCCATAACTGCTGACCAATATGCGGCACAATCGGATATAGCATCGATGTAATCGCTTCCAAGACTTCTTGACGAATCACCGCCGCATTATCACTATCTACATCGAATTTAGCAAAATGATTTAATAATTCCATATTTGTCGCAATCGCGGTATTAAAATGATGACGACGCCCAATATCATCAGTTACTTTTGCAATCGCCTGATGTAACTGACGACGCATGGTTTTTTCATTTGCAGTTAAACTCGCCGTATCCAGCGGCTTAACGTCAACAATCGCATCAAGATGCAGATAAACCTGTCGCCACAAACGCTTTAAAAAACGAAAACTGCCTTCTACGCCACTATCTGACCATTCTAGCGACTGCTCAGGCGGTGCCGCAAACATAATAAATAAACGTACGGTATCCGCGCCATATTCTGCAATTAAATGTTGCGGATCAACGGTATTACCCTTTGATTTTGACATCTTTGTGCCATCCATTAACACCATACCCTGCGTTAATAGATTTTTGAACGGTTCATCACACGCTAATAAACCTTCATCACGCAATAACTTGGTAAAAAAACGTGAATACAGTAAATGTAAAATAGCATGTTCAATACCGCCAATGTAT
>CAJVYO010000022.1 GCA_913009515.1 uncultured Methylococcaceae bacterium | reverse complement strand
GCTGGGAATGCCTTTCAATTCTGTCATCCAATTACCTGCAATCATAAAGGTATCGCTAATAATGACATCAGCCTTAAACGATTCTAATACTTCGTTTAAAACCGCTATGACATCAGGCACTTGATCAAACATGATATGTTTTAAATAATACTTAATTTGAGCTAAACCTTTTAGCTGTTTTAACTCGCTAAAAAATTCATAAATTTCTTGTTCTGCAGGATCCCATTGCGTGGGTAAAGGGTGAAATTGCCCCCCTAAACTTTCAACACGCTGTTTAAAGCCACGGCCTGTTATGCAAATAACTTGATGCTGTCGTTCCACTAACTTAGAAATAATAGGCACGCATGCATTAAAATGCCCTTCAGCCGGTTCAATCAAAATAATAATGCGACTCATATTATGCTCCTATTTGCATTTCACTAAATTACGATACTTTTGCCAACAAATAATCTAAAACTTTCATCGGTAATATACGTTTTAAAAAGGCAAAGACATAGGTAGGCACGGTGACAAAATAACGAATTTTTGCCTGCTTGGCTTCCATTGCATGAATCACTTTTTCAGCAACAGCGGCTGATTCCAAGGTAAACGGCACTGCTGCTCCTTCTTTTTGCAATCGAGCCTCCATTGCTTGATACGCTACCTTATGATGGCTCAAGTCAGCCTTAATATTTTTTTGATAACTTAAAAACGCATTTTTTCTAAACTCAGTCCGAATAGGTCCTGGCTCAATCAAAGAAAGCTGTATATTTGTACCTCTTAATTCCAATCGCAAAGTATCAACCAAACCTTCCAATGCATATTTACTCGCGTTATAAGCCCCTCGATAAGGCATCGCCACAAAGCCTAATACCGAACTATTATAAATAAGTCGCCCGTGCCCTTGCTCACGCATTAAGGGAATAATTAAATTAGTTAATTCCTGCGTACCAAATACATTGGTTTCAAATTGCTCACGCAATACCTCACGGCTTAAATCTTCTACCGCACCGACCTGCCCAAAAGCGCCATTATTAAATAAACCATCTAATTTACCACCGGTTAATTCAATCAATGTTTTCACCGCAGCTTGAATACTTTCACTACTCGCTAAATCTAATTGCAAGGTTTCAAAGCCCATCGCCTGCAAACGCTCAACATCTTTAAGCTTGCGTGCCGATGCAATTACCCGATAACCGCGTTTTTTTAAAATTATCGCGGTGTTATATCCAATACCTGTCGAACAGCCTGAAATTAATATTGTTTGCATTATGCCGAACCTTTGATTATATTACTCACCCCACTGCATAAATGCCAGTGCCTTGTTTATCCCTACACTTACTTTTACTTCCTGCTTGAGACTAATTAATTAATGAGTTCTATTTGGCATGCTTGCCTCTCCCATCTTGAAAATGAAATATCAAGCCATGACCTAAATACGTGGATTAGACCCCTGCAAGCACAAGAAGATAAAGAGTTTATCAAACTTTTTGCCCCTAATCAGTTTATTATTAATCATGTTATTGATAATTTTCTGGGAAAAATTGAAGATGCCGTTTACCAATTTTCCAGTGGTCAATATAAAGTTAGAATGGGCATTGGTTCTATTGATACTGAAGAACCGGCTCCAGAACCGGCTCCAGAACCAGTATCCAACCCTCTATCAACTCAGGTAACCGCAACTCCTCAAAAAAAAACCAAGCAGAAAAAAGAACCTGCCAAAAAAGCAGTTAAAACGCCCAATTTTATAAATAAAGCGTTTACCTTTGAAAACTTTGTGGTCGGAAAAACCAATCAACTCGCACAATCAGTCGCCTTACAAACTGCAAATAAAATGGGTGGCTCTTACAACCCATTACTTATTTATGGGGCATCAGGCTTAGGGAAAACGCATTTAATGCACGCTATTGGCAATGATACCTTAGATAAAAATCCGAATGCCAATATCTTATATTTACATGCTGAAAAATTTGTACGGGAAATGGTGAAAGCCTTTCAACAAGATAAAATTGATACCTTTAAAAACTATTTTCGCGGTGTTGATGCTTTATTTATTGATGATGTACAATTTCTTGCGGGAAAACAACGCTCCCAAGAAGAATTTTTACATATTTTTAATAGCTTAATTGAGGGTGGCAAACAAATTGTTCTTACCTGCGACCGTTATCCAAAAGAAATTAAAAAACTCGATGAACGCTTAAAATCACGTTTCAGTTCAGGGCTGCCTGCTGCTATTGACCCACCTGATCTAGAAACTCGAACCGCTATTTTGCTGAGTAAAGCGGCTGAAACAGATGTTAAGCTTGATGAGGATGTTGCTCGTTTTATTGCTGAACGCATTCCTTCAAATGTCCGCGACTTAGAAGGTGCTTTGCGACGCGTGATTGCTAATTCAAAATTTACCGGCGAAGCTATTACCATTAAATTTTCAGAAGATGCTTTATATGACTTAATGAGTATTTCAAAAAAAGTCGTTAATATTGAGCTGATTCAACAAACTGTGGCTGATTATTTCGAAATTAAATTAGTGGATTTACTGTCTCAAAGCCGTAAACAATCGCTAACCCGCCCTCGACAAATAGCCATGCTGTTAGCACGTGAATTAACCTCTCACAGCTTACCCGAAATTGGCAAAGCTTTTAGTGGTCGCGACCATACTACCGTAATGAGTGCCTGCAAACGCGTACAAACCTTATGCACCACTGATTATCAAATACAAAAAGATTACACTATATTAACAAAACGTTTATCTTAATTTTCAAGCAAAAAAAAGGCCTACCGCAGTAGACCTCTTTTTTTAGCACAAAAAGCTTAAAAATTAAGCTTCAATTTCAGCTAAACGTTTCGCTAATAATGCTTCTAAAGATTCTAATGCTTTCTCAAAACCTTTAATGCCTTCAGCTAGTTTCTCTGTTGCCATTGAGTTTTCTGCATGCATTTTATCAAATATTGCTTTATCAACATTGATTTCAGCAATAGTCATTTTTTTCGCTGCAGCAGGATCTAATTTACGTGGTAAATCGCCTTCTGTTGCTTGTAATTCTGATAATAATGCTGGAGCAATAGTTAATAAATCACACCCTGCTAATTCAGTAATCTCACCTAAATTACGGAAACTTGCGCCCATTACTTCAGTTTTAAAATCAAATTTTTTGTAATAGTTATAAATTTCTGTGACTGAAACCACACCTGGATCTTCAGCCGGTGCATAAGAATCACGACCGGTATCTTTTTTATACCAATCAAGAATACGACCCACAAACGGAGAAATTAAGGTAATGCCATTTTCAGCACAGGCAATCGCTTGATGCAAGCCAAATACTAATGTTAAGTTAGTATGAATACCTTCTTCTTCAAGCACTTTTGCCGCTTGAATGCCTTCCCATGTTGCAGCAACTTTAATTAAAATACGGTCACTATCAACACCCGCCGCTTTATACTGTGCAATAAGGTCACGACCTTTAGCAATGGTTGCGTCTGTATCATAAGATAAACGTGCATCAACTTCTGTTGAAACACGACCAGGTACGATTTCAAGAATTTTTAAACCAAAAGAAACCGCTAAGCGATCAAAAGCCAATGTAGCCACTTCAGTTGCTGACGCAGCAGCACCGACTGTTGCACGGGCAGCTTTCAATGTATCATCAACAATACCTTGATATTCTGGCATTTCAGCAGCAGCGGTAATTAACGATGGATTAGTGGTTGCATCACGTGGTGTAAATTGCTCAATTGCACCAATGTTACCGGTATCAGCTACCGCAACCGTTACTGCTTTAAGTTGATCTAATAAATTAGCCATAAATAATTACCTTGAATAGTTTTATAAAAATAGAATGCTACCCTTAAAATATAATATTAAATAAATCGTTATATTTAAGAATAAAAAGACAATAAAAACCATGCATTAATATCATAGGAATTGCCCCTAGATTGCATCGTTTTGTATTTTAGAATGAGTGCGATCATTACTTTCCAATAAAAAGAAAGTAATGACAATGTAATGCTATATTTAAGTTAACGTGCTTGTTGACTTAAATATTTTTCAACACCTGTTAAAGCAACAACAGGCTCTATAGCCTCTGCTTCCTTTTTAGTGGCTATAAGCTCAGCTTGTTGCTGTTTAGCGATTAACGCTTGGCTTGCTAAATACTTAGCAACACCACTCGCGACTACAACAGGTTTATTTTTTAAATACTGCTCAACACCTGTTGCTGTTTCTTTTTCCGAAACAGGCTTACTTTTAGAAGCCAGTGATTGTTTTACTAAATACTTACTCACACCGCTCACTTTTGTTTCTTTGCGATTGGATAAATATTTAGCCACACCACTTTTAGCTGGCTTTGTATCAATATTATTTTTCAAATAAGCCGCAACACCTGTTAATTCAGGCGTGACAACTTTTTCAGCACGTCTAGCAGCCACTGCTTGTCTCGCAACATATTTAGCAACACCACTCACTTGTTTAGCTTCACGTGCTTTTAAATACTTTTCAACACTGCTTGCACCATTAGGGGCACCTGTTTGAGTGTTTAAATAACGTGCAACACCGGTTAAGCCATCTTCTTTAACAGGTCGATTCACATTGTTATGAGTCGCTACATTAATTTGCTTAGAAGACTTGCCTGAAATAATACCTGATAAAAAACCAAACATAATTAACCTCTTTTTTGATTACGCATATATTTTTCAACGCCTGTCGCATTGTCAATTGCCGCCTGTCTATTACTGACCGCTTTTTTAGCAACATACTTAGCAACACCTGATTTTGGTGCTGATTGCTTGCTTTCTAAATAGGCTGCAACACCTGATAATTTAGGTGCTTTATTCTGTAAGTATTTTGCAACACCGGTTAAGCCATCTGTATTTTTTGCTGTTGCTTTACTTTTTTTACCACAATTGCCTTTTTTGCGATATAAAAAAGCCGCACCCGCTAAAATCATTAATGCAAATAACACATTCATTGAATCTTCATTTTCAGCATCAGCTGCTTCAGCAGCAACATCTGCACGCTGTTCTTCAACCGCTTCTTCCCATACAGCTAAAGGAATAGAGTTATTGTTAACTGATTTTGAAGCATGTTTGTAATCAGAATCTTGAAATAGAACTTGAGGCTTAAAAGTAGCTGCAGGATAGTTTTTATCATCTGCTGCTTTTTCACCAAATGAAGCACTTGCCGCTGAAGTACTAGAACTTTGATGCTGGTAATCACTATCTTGATAAACAACAGTCGGTTTAAAATCTGCTGCTGGATATTGAGTACCCGCCATCGTTAACGGACTGGCAAGCAATAAGGCTGTAAATATGCCTTTTTTTATATTATTATTTTTCACGCAATTCACCTAATCATGTTGTAAGAAACGTATAAACCACTGATTTAAGTATAACAAATCAGTGGCTGTCCGTAAATAAAGTGCTTAACACACTTCTAAAACCATACGTACTTTAGATTACAGTACTTCTTTAACAGTCTTAACAACGTTATCAACTGTAAAACCGAAGTGTTCCATTAGTACGCCACCTGGTGCAGACTCACCAAAAGTATCAATACCTACAACACCGCCTTCTAAACCAACATATTTGCGCCAGAAATCGGTAACACCCGCTTCAATAGCAACACGTTTAACACCTGGTGTTAAAATGCTGTCTTTATAAGCTTGGTCTTGACGATCAAATACATTCGTTGATGGCATAGACACAACACGTACGTTAGTACCTGTTGCTGCTAGTGCTTCTTGTGCTTGAACCGCTAAATCAACTTCTGAACCGGTTGCAATCAAAATAAGAGCCGCATCACCTTTTGCTTCTGATAACACATAAGCACCTTTACGCATGCCTTCGAAATCAGCAGCATCATGCTTACGTCCCGCTAAACCTTGACGACTAAACACTAAACTTGAAGGGCCATCAGCACGTTCAACAGCAGAAGCCCAAGCCACTGCTACTTCAACAGAATCCGCAGGACGCCAAACATCCATATTAGGAATCAAACGCATTGCGGATGTATTCTCAATAGGTTGATGTGTTGGACCATCTTCACCCTGACCGATAGAGTCATGAGTTAAAACAGCAATTGTGCGTTGTTTCATCAATGCAGCCATGCGGAACGCACTTTTTGCATAATCAGAGAACATATGGAAGGTACCACCGAAAGGAATTAACCCGCCGTGTAAAGTCATACCATTCATAATTGCATACATACCAAATTCACGTACACCGTAAGAAATATAATTTCCGGCTTCTTTACCACTTACGTGTTTGAAATCTGCACAACTGGTTAAGTTAGAACCGGTTAAATCAGCAGAACCGCCTAAAAATTCAGGTAATAATGGTGCTAATGCTGCAATCATTTTTTGTGATGCTTGACGAGAGGCTAATTTTTCAGCTTTCTCATTAACATCAGCAATAATCGCATCGGTTGCTTCTTTCCAGTTAGCAGGTAAATCACCCGCCATACGACGTGTAAATTCTGCCGCTAATTCAGGAAACTCTTTTGCATACGCTGCAAATTTAGCATCCCATGCTGATTCAACTGACGCGCCTTTTTCTTTAGCATCCCAACCTGCATAAACATTTGCTGGAATTTCAAAAGGTGCCGCTGTCCAACCTAATTCTTTACGTGTTAACGCAACTTCATCATCACCTAATGCTGCACCGTGACAATCATGGCTGCCACTTTTATTTGGTGAACCAAAGCCAATAATTGTTTTACAACAAATCATTGAAGGCTTATCTTTCACAGCTTTTGCTAATACAATCGCTGCATTAATCGCATCGGCATCATGACCATCGACAGAAATAACATGCCAACCATAAGACTCAAAACGTCTTACTGTATCGTCGGTATACCAGCCGTCAATATGCCCATCAATAGAGATGTTATTATCATCCCAGAAAGCAATTAAGTTACCTAAGCCCCATGTACCCGCTAGTGAGCAAGCCTCATGAGAAATACCTTCCATTAAACAACCATCACCTAAAAATACATAAGTGTGGTGATCAACAATATCATGTCCCGGACGGTTAAATTGGTCTGCCATTAGCTTTTCAGCCATTGCAAAACCTACGCCGTTTGTGATGCCTTGGCCTAGAGGACCTGTTGTTGTTTCAACACCAGGAGCATAACCATATTCAGGATGACCCGCACACTTTGAATGTAGTTGACGGAATGTTTTTAATTCATCCATAGGCAGGTCATAACCTGACAAATGTAATAATGAATAAATTAACATTGATCCATGTCCATTAGACAGTACGAAACGATCGCGATCTGCCCAATCTGGATTAGTTGGATTATGTTTTAAATGGTCATTCCACAATACTTCGGCGATATCCGCCATACCCATAGGTGCACCAGGATGACCTGATTTTGCTTTTTGAACAGCATCCATGCTTAAAGCGCGTATGGCGTTCGCAAGTTCTCTACGCGAAGACATATTATTCTCCAGAATTTTTTAAATTTATTAAACGAAAAATAGACATGAAAATTTCATGTCTATTCTATAGATTCTTCACAGCCATAAAAAAATAAGCGGCCTAGAGCCGCTCACTTTGTTATTCCATGTTTGCGTGTCTTTCTCTCATCTTCTCTTCAGGAATACCTTTCTCCCAAATAAGATGAGCAACCACGGCTTCTAAAAAGCATAAAGTTGATAGTTCAAAAACCGTTCCCATCGGCATGCCTTTCACTGTTTGATACAGTTCTTGCTTACCAATTTGAAACACTCCATCAGCTAAATCGCCAATAGAAGAGCTTTCTTTTGAACAAATTAAAACAATCTTAGCACCGACACTTTTTGCTTTATTGGTGAATGCAACGAGTTGCTCTGTTTCGCCAGACCCTGAAATGATGATTAATAAATCACCCTCCTTGATACTCGGCGTAACAATTTCACCAACCATGCTAACATCGTAGCCACTGTGCATTAAACGCATGCCCAGAAAGTTTCCAACCAATTTAGAACGCCCGGCACCAGAGATAAAAATACGTCTCGCACCGTCAAACATTGCTGTCATTTGTTCTGCATACGCTAAATTAGTCGCATCAAGAATTTCTGAAATCTTATTGACGACCAATTGCTGATTTTCTTGTTGCCACATAATATTACCTCGATTTATGCAGCGTCAACTAACTCACGAATTTCACGAGCGGCTTCAGCAGGAGAATCTGCACCATAGATAGCTGCACCAACAACAATAATATCTGCACCAGCACGAACAACATCTTGAACTGTAGCTTGGTTAATACCACCGGCAACAGAAACACGTACATTTAGACCTAGATTAGCAATTAACGCTAAATCATCAAATGGTGTATGACCTGCCGCTTGTGCGTCTAAACCTGTATGAACACCAACGATTTGAGCGCCAGCTTCTACAGTTGCACGAGCACATTCTGCTTTATCACCAACATTGATTAAATCAATTTGTGCTTCTGCACCACATGCATTAGCTGCACCGATAACACCTGCACATGTTGCTATACCAGAAACACCTAGAACAGTACAAATATCAGCACCTGCTTCATAGAAAGGAGCCGCTTCATATCCGCCTGCATCCATTGTTTTTAAATCAACTAAAAGTAAATGATTTGGAAATCTAGCTCTTAACTCAGTGACTAAGTTAATACCGTTATGTTTGATACATGGTGTACCGATTTCGAAGATATCAACAGAATCAGCTACTTGCTCAGCAAGTGCTACAGTTGCGTCGAAATCTAAAGAATCTAATGCCATTTGAATTAATGGTGTTGCCATGTTATTACTCCGATTTTAGTTATAATTTTATTACATACTTTTATTTTTATGCGAACGGAACTTTAAAACAAAATGCAGGCTGATGTCAAACCTTAATAGCCTAAAAACAGTCCTATTTCTCTATTCACACGCCTTACTAACAACTCTTTACACAAATAATATACATCAATTTGTTAGCACATTGATATATCAGCTTAATTTTAAATACCTAATTTATCCTTTTAGGCTATTTTTTAACGTTAAATTATTTTTTACTTGAATACTGTATATATTCAAAAACGGTTAAGATTTTACGTACACCTTTTACTGTTTGTGCTACTTTTGCAGCCGCATCGCCCTCTGGCTTATGCACTAATCCCATCAAATAAACCACGCCATCTTCCGTCACCACTTTCACGCGCGTCACATCAAAACCTGGCTGATTTTTTATTTCATCGGCCAAGGCATTCTTAACCTTAAGCGTTATCATTGAATCGGTACTGCGTGCAGCCATTGATGACATAGGGGCTACTCGTAATTCATTATGTACCATTTTAACGCCGTCAATAATACGCACTTGGGCAATAATTCGCTCTTGTATGACGTCAGTTTCCGCTTCACCGGTGACTAATACTTTTCCGTTATAAGCGGTTATATTAACATGCGAACGGTCTTTTACATGCTCTAATTTACGTAATTCAAACAGCAGAGAATCTTCAATATGCTCATCTAATAGAATCGCTTTACTCTCACGACGATCATGTAAAAAAGAAAGCCCTAACATCTCAGAAAACCCATAACCAACTGTA
Organism: uncultured Methylococcaceae bacterium; assembly: GCA_913009515.1. Lineage (GTDB taxonomy): Bacteria > Pseudomonadota > Gammaproteobacteria > Methylococcales > Methylomonadaceae > Methyloprofundus. Next base: position 2,329 of record CAJVYO010000022.1, on the reverse strand, counting down.
TTGCAAGCTGTTAACACGCATACCGCCAATAAAAAACTGATTTTTTTAAAATATTTTACTATCAAATAATTATTCACTTTTTAACCTATTGCCATGACAGCATTCACTTTTTTAAAACGCATTTTTAATCCATTCAGGCGGCTGGGAACCCATTATAGCAACCACATCAAAACGAATCGCTTTTTTAATATCATGTTGCTGTATATATTGCTCAGTGGTTATTTTAATACGCTGCTGTTTCGCAGGCGTGATACTTTCTACCGCACTACCATAACGATTATTTTTACGATAACGTACTTCAACGACCACTAAAACAGCCTGATCGTACATCACTAAATCTAATTCACCCCGCCGACTATGGTAATTGCATTCCACCAGCTGCAAGCCTTGAGCAATTAAAAAATCTAAAGCTAATTGCTCATATTGCCGCCCTTTTTCGACAGCCGTTAATGTTGCCGCCATTAGTTATCTAATACCAAAGGAACAGAAAATTCATCGTCTAAAGGCTGCTTTAATCTCTGCATAACATCCATGCCTTGTTCATTAAATTTAGCACACACTAATTCTCTTATCACTCTGTATTCTGCATTTAAGGACAAGACACCGCTTGCTCCCCGATAAGACACAGAGGACAGCTGACTCAAATAAGGTAACATGCCATAAGCATCCAAGCCAAAAGCCACTAAATTTAAATAACGTGGGAATTTTTGGCTAATACTGCTTAACGCCTCGCGGCTCAATTCACCTTGATAGGCTTCCTCAAATAACCAAGGCACACCACAAAAGGTCACGCCTTTTAAATCAATATTTTGTGTTATATTTTGATGGCCATTATACAGCCCTGACAAACCATAAACAGGTAATGTCCCCGCTCGCTGATGATAAAACTGCGGATTAATTAAACGAGCTTCTCGATGATTCGCCACCATAAAAATAACATCGGCATCCTGTCGCCGACGCGGGTTATAGTGAATGCCCCCTAAAATTTTCTTGAGCTGTTTATAACGCGTCTGACTTGCTTGTATATTTAACAATGCCTTAATCGGCACACTAAAATCTTTCATGCCACGCTTAAAATACTCTGTTGCAAGCACCTTGCCATCTCGGCTTTCCCACGCTGTTTTAAAATAACCGGCAATACGTTTTCCATCCACGGTATTAGGTGCAATAATTAACGCTCGCTGATGACCTTGCTCAATCGCCTCACTCACAACTTGCTGCACATCATCCAATGGACTCAAGGCAAACTGATATAAATTATCTGCCATTAAGCCTTCAACAAAATTTAACGCTAACACCGGTACTGACAACGCATTATCCGCCGCTAATGTTCTAATGAATTGCTTATTTAAAGGCCCAATCACTAATTGCACATCGTCCGCCATCGCCTGTTCGTATAAGGCACTAATCGGCATACTTTGTGTATCATAAAAATTAATATTCACCTGTTTTTCTTGCCGCTGAGACGCTTGATAATAAGCCGCTTTAAAGCCCGCCTTAATCGCCTGAGCATGCACCGCATACGCCCCTGATTCGGGTAAAAAAACAGCAATATTATCTAATTCACCCAAGGCACCCGCTTCAATCGTCTTGACCGCAGTAAAATAACCCGATGAAATTAATGATTGTGCCGGATGTTCAGGGTACTGTTCCGACCAATAACTAATCGCCGTCTTAAAATTTTCAGTATTACGCAACAAACTACGTTCAATATTAGCCAGTTCTACCCAACCTGAATACACGCCTATTTTTTGAAAAACCTGCTCACCTTTAAGCGATTGCTTAGGCAATGAAAGCAAGACCTTTAAAATTGCGACTTTATTATCTTCTTTACGCTCACCATCGGCTAAAAAAGGCTCCAAGGCTATCCGTTCCTGTACACTTTCCAACAAGCGTCCCGTTAAGGAATACGCCAAAATAGCTAAATCATGATAATGCCGTTTTTGATTCACCGGTAAAGCATTAATATTAATCACCTGTAATGCATCAACCGCTTGCTCTGCGTCACCTGCTTTTAAATAAATTTGGCTATACAGTAAATTTAATTGATTACGTTGTTGCTTATTCAGTCGATTTAAATCAATCGCCAATAAAGACTGTTGCGCCTCAGTCAATTTATCCGCTTTAAATAAGGTCTCGGCAAGTTGCAAGCGTAAACTATTCTGCTCTAAAGTCGGATCTTGAAGCCCTTCTTTTAATAACACAATCGCATCCGCATAACGTTTACCCACTAATAAACGCTGTACTTCAATACGATTTTGCCGATTAATCTCCTGTATTTTTTCTTCAGGCGACAAGCTATCTTTTGGATTCAAACTACAGGCTGTAA
>CAJVYO010000021.1 GCA_913009515.1 uncultured Methylococcaceae bacterium | reverse complement strand
TAATCGGGCGCACCTGAGTTAAGTGCTTGTAGCGCAAAGAGTGAATTTTGATGCATACTGAAGACGAGGGTTTTCGCCTGTGGATCGCGTTGCTTAATGTGCTGACGCGTTCACGCATGCCTAATAATCCGATGCCTGCGCTAGTCGCGAATGGGAGTTCTGCATGGCCGTTACCCGTTATGCTCAGTGCCACGCTATTATTAGTCATCGTCAGTTCAATCGTCGCGCTAGAGGCATGAGAGTGTTTAGCAATATTGGTGATACCTTCCTGAATAAGTCGAAATAGCGTCATGGGCAAAGGTTCTGTAAGTTGCGCACAATCACCTTTTATTATTAGGTGATAATGGATTTTACTACCTGTGCGGGTATTCCAGTCGCTAAGCAAACTGTTTAAACTGGCTTCTAGGCCTAATTCATCGACTTCAGCGGGTCTTAATTTCAGTAAAAGGTCGCGTACCGTCTGCATAATATGGGCATTGATACGACTGATATTTTTAGCCTCATCCACTAATACCGGACATTCTTGTTCTGCAGTTTGGGTAATAGAAGCGGCTAAGGCATTAATCGCGGCTAAGCACTGCCCCAATTCATCGTGTAACTCTCTGGCTAAATAACGGCGCTCTTCATCTTGCAGGGTAATTAATTTGTAGGCTAGTTGTTTGTGATCATTTAAGAGCTGTTGCTGATTACTGGCTAAGTCATTAATCGCTATTGCTGTTTGTTGCCATTGCAAAAGCTTAAAATCAGGCAGGCGCACCGTTAAATCGCCATGCTGCATTTTCTTTAATCCAGTGACAATCACTTGAGCAGGGCGTAAAGCCTGACTGATGGATAAATAAACCAATAAACAAACGGCCAAAATAGTGAAAGCAGATAGCGTTAATAAGACCCGCAGGTTTTCCCATGCCCGTGCTAATTCTTTTTCTGCGCTAGGTATTAGGCTAATTTCGCCTTGCCCCCGACCTTTAAAGCTAAGTTCTCGTTTTATTTCAAGACCGGGGTTAAATAGCCATTGGTAAGCAATTTCAAAGGTACGAGGCCTTTGTGTTTTTGGCCATTCAGCTCCTCGACAAATACCGCGTGTAAAATCATTATAAGCCGCAATAAAACGGATACAAACACCGGAAACATGACTGGTTTCCTGCCATAAGCTTAAATCAGGAAATTTATTAGCTTGGCCAAAACCAGCATCAATACGCAGTAATTGCATGTGTAATTGTTTAGTGACTGAATCAAGCAGGGCTTGCGCTTCTTGTTTTGCTTGCTGATCCGCTTGATAAAGTACATAAGATGTCGTGCTCAACAAACAAAAGATTGCCACTAGTGTGATGCGTAGCAGCAAATGGAATTTTAAATTCATACAAACATACTCGTAACGATTAACAGCAGTAACGGTAATAAACTCTGTTTATCATTCTATGCGCCAATGAAAATGATTGAAAGCGATCTTAAAAACGCGGGCAAATTGCCCAGTCATCGTGGGCAATTATCTGCATCGCTAATGAAGCTGAATGGTTAAGCTATCAATAACGGCGATATTGGTCGTGTAGTTACATTAACTTACTCAGAGGATAATCTCATGATCCCTTATACATTTGACGAACGAAACATTCATTGGCATAAACTTGGCGATTTTGAGCACATTGTTTATTCCGTTTTAGATATTGATACAGATAGCAAAATTGTGGATGTGCTGTTTAAATTTGAGCCACATAATCAAATCGTTTTACACAGGCATAAAGCGCTTAATAAAACTTTGGTGATACAAGGCGAACATTACTTATATAAAGCAAATGGCGACATAAAGGAAGTCCGTGCTGTCGGTAGCTATACCTCAAGTCCTGCAAATGATGAGCCGCACAGGGAGTGCGGAGGTGATGAAGGTGCAGTGGTTTTTTTTAGTATTCGAGGCGGTGAGGGGATTTTATACGAAATACTTGATGATGAAGAAAATATTATCGGCACACTCGGTTTTCAGGATTTTAGTGACTTATTTGCAGCGCATAAAAATAATTAAGGTTGATAAGAGGAAAATGAGATGAATATAATAAAAGGCATCGTTGCCCCAAGTATCTTGCTATTTATACCGCTTATTTTCGGAACAGCGAATGCTACAGAACGAATCGCTGTTTTGTCTTTTGAACTGAATGACATCACCTCTTTACCCAATACACCGGCAGAGAAAATTAGAACCGCATCAATAAAACCTTTATTAGAACAAGCCATGAATCACGCAGGCGAGTACGAAATTATCCAGATCAGTGCAGAGCAACAAAAAGCCAGCAATGCGGGCTTCGGTTATTTATTCCGCTTTCATGATGTTGCCGCTAAGTTGGGTAAAGAGGTTGGTGCAGACTGGATAATCGTTGGCCAGCACAGTAAACCCAGTTTTCTATTTTCGTATTTAATCGTGCATGTTATCAATGTTAATACAGGAAAATGGGTGGCACGTTTTGATATTGAGATGAAAGGTAATCATGAAAAAGTGACAAGGCGAGGGGTGAGGAAGTTGGCAGGGGAGATTGATCGAGTGATTGTTGGGGGGAGGGGGTTAATGAAATGAACTAAAATTAAGCGAGAAGGTCGTCCAAATAGCATAGAAATAGGTAGTAGATTGATGTTTTTAGACTAAATGGAGCACATCCCCCGATGATGGAGCAGTATTGAGTTCCATTTTAATCTTATGAGTTAATTTTTTCGCTGACGAGTGCTTTTAAGTGATTAACTTGTAGCTCAAATATATCTTCATCGTTATAAACTTGCGCAAGTACGCAAATACCTTGGCCTCGGGTAAATAAGTCTAAGGCGCGATCGTTTGCTTGTTCGCTAGAATAACCTAGCGCTAAAAATTGAGTGCTTAGCCATTGGCGGATTAGATCAAAAACACGATGGCTTAATTGACGTGTTAGTTCGTTGCTTTTACCTAGTTCACTAGCCAAAGTGCCATTAGGGCAACCATAGCGTGTTAATGCAGATTTGCCATCAATCAAACTATCAATGAAGCAAAGTAAACGGGTATCTGCGTTAGCGTAGTCTTGATCCCACGTAGTTAGTATTTGTTTTGTTCTTTCAACTCGATGCTCAATAACCGCCGTTAAAATATCATCTTTAGATTTAAAGTGATAAGTGATGTTGCCTTTGCTTAACCCGACTTCTTTTACGATATCGCTAAAGGCTGTTTTGTGGAAACCTTGTTGGTAAAAAAGCTTATTAGCAGCTTTTATAATACTTAGTTTGGTTTGTTCGCCTTGTTTCATTTTTTTATACCGCTATATCAATAAATACATATTAGTACAATAGTACTAATATTGAAAGGTAAATTGATCCAATAACTAAAGTTAGCTTCATTAATGACTCGCATTAATAAGTCTAGCCCTTAAATTATCAGTGATTAATCCTTGTGATTTCATTTTTCGGTATTGAGCAGGGGAGCTAGAACGGTATTTTTTAAAGGCTTTACTAAAGGACGTTTCCGATTCATAGCCGACTTCAGTCGCTATATGGTAGATGGATGAATGTGTTTCACGTAAAAATTTTGCTGCGAGGTCTATTCTCCAGCGTGATAAATAAGCGGCTGGACTGCAACCAGTAGATTCAGTAAAGCGTTTAGAAAATGCAGAGCGAGACATGAAAACTGATTCGGCCAAGGTTTCTACTGTCCATTTTTTGCTGGGGTATTTGTGCATTAGCTGTATGGCAGGCCCTAGTTTTGGATCTTGCAATGAGCTAATCCAGTTATATGACTCGCTTTGTGCCGATTTGAGTAAATGGCGAATAATATAAACCAATAAAGCATCAATAAGGCTAGAAATCACAACATCTGAACCTATAGTGCTAGATTTATTTTCGCTAATAATCAGTTGCAAGAGTCGATTTAGCTGCGGGTTGTCATTAATCTCATTGGCTTTGATATGGATGAATTTAGGCAACATAGAAAAAAATGGCTGCGCCATATCGCCTTCCAATGTATAGGATGCACAAAAAAGTTTACATACTTCATAAGTAGCGGTGTCTTGCTTGTCACGATTTGATTGAAAGTCAAAAGTTTTATAAGGAACGGTTTGGGTGCGTGGGTGATCACTTAAACTATGCCAATCATTTCCTGTAAAGAAAACAATATCACCTTGCATTAAGCGCGTTGCTTCACTATGTTCATTTTCCCTTACCCAGCACACACCTTCTAATACAAAATGTAACATTGACATTTTTTGGGTAGAAAAGTTTAAGCCCCATGCGTCGCATAGTGAAGGTTGGCACACGAGTTTACTGCCTAATTGTCCTACTGCAAGCACTTCTGCTAATACATCTACGCTCATTTTTTTTCCTATTATCAACAATAGTACAGTTTACCTGTATGTTCTTTTTGTATCAAATAAAAAGATGTTTGGATATGTTTTATACTCAAATTGATATGTATTGTCTTTTTATATTCGGTATAGTTTCAATCAAGTTAATTTTAAACACAAGAGGAAAGAAACATGCATAACGTAAAAGTAATAAAAGAGATGAAGAGTAGTGAAAAGTCTGTCTGGGATGCTTTAGATGATTTTGCAAATGTCTATAAATATAACCCTAGTGTAGAAGCTTCTGAAATATTGGGCAGTAAAAAAACAGGCCTCGGTGCAAAGCGACAATGTCATTTTTATGATGGCACTAGTCTTAAAGAAAAGATCATCCAGTATGACGAAGGGCGTAGTTACACACTCGAGTTATATGATTTTCCGATGCCATTAAAAACAGCAACGTCTTATTTTGAAATCACACCTATTAGCGCTAATACATCGCAGTTATCTATCACTTTAACGTTTGCGCCAAAATTTGGGCCTATCGGCTGGTTAATGGGTAAATTATTGATGCGCCCTATGTTGACCAAAGCATTAAAAGGTTTAACAAAGGGGTTAGATGATCATATTCGTACAGGAAAATTTGTTGGTAGCAAAGGAGAGCTGTTAGAGCTAGCGTACTGATAATCACTCGATAAATGAGATCGAAAATGGTTCTAAAATTTAGGGAATATAAATGAATAATACAGGCGTTATATTTAAAGCAGGAAAAGTCATTGAATTAGCTTTTGCGACGATTATTGAAGGTAAGGAAAGTCAATTTTATGAACTGTACTTTCCTAAAGCCCTACCTATCGTATCTAAACTGGGAGGTGAGGCGTTAAGGTCTTATGAGATCACCGAGTCAGTATCCACGCTGGATAATCCAAAGATGGGAGGATTTTTCCAATGGGAGAGTATTGATGCTTTTAATCAGTTGCATAATGAAGCTGCATTTTTAGAGATAAAACACCTCAGAGATGAGGCACTTACTTCCTTTAGTAACGCCCTCTTTTATACAGTAGCTGACGATACTGAACTAATGTTTGAAGAAGGAGAGCCGTATGCATTGATTGCACACATGGATGTGTTTGATTGCTGTATGAAATCGCCTTTACTGGATCTTACACCCGTAGCTGAATCAAATAAAACGGGATACTCTCCCGTAAGAATTCAGCTCTTTAAATGGAATGAATGCTGCGACACAATTTTGCAAGACGGCAAGACGGATATTTTTAAAATTAAATTTAATACGCCTCAATAAAATATTCTGCTAGCAGAGAAAATAAAATATAAATAAGGTCAACAAAATGAAATTAACAGGAAAAACGGCATTAGTCACCGGTGGTAATAGTGGCATTGGTTTAGGCATTGCTCATAAATTAAATGATGAAGGAGCGAAGGGGGTTATTGTCGGTAGAGATCAACAAACATTGGAAAGTGCAAGTCAGGAACTTTCGGGTAACTTTGCCCCAATCTCATGTGATGTGACAGATATTGAAGCACTGGAATCTTTATTTAATAGCACAAATAAACAAGTAGGAAAACTAGATATTTTGGTTGTCAATGCAGGTGGTGCTGTTGGAGCAGGTAGTATCCAGCCCTTTGATCAGTTTGATGAACAAAGTTTTGATGCAATGACGGCGCTGAATTTTAAGAGTGTCTTTTATACGGTGCAAAAAGCACTGCCGTATTTGAATGATAATGCTTCTATCATCTTAATTGCTTCGATTGCGGTTCATAAAGGTTTTCCTGGCATGTCTGTCTATGCAAGTTGTAAAGCAGCTGTTCGATCTTTGGCGAGAACGTTATCAGTGGAGTTGATGTCGCGAGGTATACGCGTGAATGTGGTGAGCCCTGGAACCATCGATACGCCGGTATTTGAAAAACTGGGACTGCCTGAAGAAGCAATCGAACAGGTGAAAAAACAGTTTACCGATTTGATTCCAATCAAACGCATTGGACTGCCAAGTGATATAGGCAATGTGGTCGCATTTTTAGCTTCTCCTGAGTCCTCTTTTATTATTGGTGAAGAAATCATTGCTGATGGAGGTGTTGTGAATTTATAAGTTAATACCAAATAATTAAAGCCTTTCAGGTGGTTTGGGTGGAAAAGTAGTGATTTTTTGATAAAGAGTTAGATTAAAACTTGCTTAAATAGTACGTACGGTGTTTTAAGAACTAAGAATATGGATAATGTTAATTTAACCAGCTAAATAAATATGATTACGAAATATCCAAAAAATGACAAGAGGGAAGTCGCTCAGGAAACCTTAAATAAAGAAGAGGAAGCCGCTTTAATTCAGGTTACGTTTCATAATGCTATTGAAGAATTTTCTAATAAGAAAAAAGAACTAAACATTAGTGAAAAGGTTTTCAATAAAAGTCTTGATGAAATAAATATTGAAAAAGATAAATTAGAAATGATTATCGATGATTTTGATCGGATGGTTATTTTCTCGCGTACTGATTTATATGGTGTCATTACGCATGCCAGTGAGGCCTTTTGTCGTGTGAGTGGCTATTCTTTAGAGGAATTGATGGGTCAATCGCATAATATTGTGCGTCATCCTGATACCCCGTATACGTTATTTAGAGAAATTTGGAATTCATTAAAAGCGGGCCAACCATTAAGTGCGGAATTAAAAAATCTTAATAAAAATGGTGACACTTATTGGGTGAAATCACATTTTAAATGTGATTATGATTTGGAAGGCAATATCGTTGGTTATAGTGCGGTGCGCGAAGAAATTACCGATAAAAAACAGCTGGAAGCACTGACAGAATCGTTAGAAGATCGTTATCATATTTTAGAGCTTAAAGCGAAAGAAGCTAATAAACATCGCGAAGAATCTATCCAGTATGCCTCGCTTATTCAAGGTGCATTAATTCCTGATAATAATAGCTTACGTCAGTTTTTTAATGATTTTTTTGTGATATGGCATCCTAAAGATGTGGTCGGTGGTGATATTTATCTTTTTGAGCCGATTCAAACCGATAATGAATGTCTGTTGATGGTGATTGATTGTACTGGGCATGGTGTTCCGGGTGCATTAGTAACCATGTTAGCGAAAGCCGTTGAACGCCAAATTATTGAACAAATAATGCGTGATAAAGATAAGGTTATTAGTCCCGCGGAGATTTTAGCGACGTTTAATTGTAATATGAAACAGTTGTTAAAACAGCATAGCAAGGATTCTATTTCAAACGTAGGCTTTGACGGTGGCATACTTTATTACAATAAAAGTGAACAAATTATTAAATATGCGGGAGCTGAAACGCCTTTATTTTATATCGAGAATGATAAAGTACAGGTGATTAAAGGTTCGCGGCATTCGATTGGCTATAAAAATTCAAACGCTGACTTTGTTTTTTCAGAGCATACGTTAGCGGTTAAAGCGGGCATGAAGTTTTTCCTGACCACTGATGGCTATATTGACCAAAATGGCGGTGAGAAAGGCTTTTGTTTCGGTAAACGTCGTTTTCAGCATTTACTGGGATCATATCAGCAAGAGTCTATGGCTGACTTGCAAGAATTATTTTTATATAAATTAGTGAAATATCAAGGTGAATATGAGCGTAATGATGATATTACTTTGATTGGACTGGAAATTTAACGGGTTTAGGTTGGAAGAGTGAAAAAAAATATTTTAATAGTAGATGATTCGCGATTATCTAGGGCGTTGAATAAATCGCTTTTAGTTGATATGGGACATAATGTCATTGATGAAGCAGTAGATGGGTTGGACGGTTATGAAAAATATAAGGCCTTAAAACCTGATTTAATTTTGTCTGACATTGAAATGCCTAACCTTGATGGCTTAGGCTTGGTTAAAAAAATCAGAGCAACGGATAATGACACGCAAATTATTATTATCAGTTCCATGGCTAATGCACGGGTGATAGAACATTTATCACGTTTAGGCATTGCTGTGGTGCAAAAACCCATTACAGATGAGCGTAAATTAGTCGCGGCAATAAAAAAAGTAGATGCTTTAACATTGAAAGCTAAAAATTGATATTAGAATTATACATTTTTAATAGAACGGAATAATCATGGAAAATTTAACATTAGACGAAACTAAATATACCCCTTTAATTGAATTAGATGCGGCGAAAGGCGTGATCGCTTTAACGGGTAAATCCTATCCTGAAAATACCTTTGAATTTTATAAGCCAATGATGGAGTGGATGGCAGAATACTTTAGAACAGTGGCTAAAGACGTGACTGTTATTAATTTGGAGATTATTTATTTTAACTCCAGTAGTTCTAAGTTATTTTTTGATTTTTTCGATTTATTAGATGAAGTAAAAGATGATCATAAATTAGATATCAATTGGATTTATGATGAAGAAAATGAAAATGCAGAAGAAGCAGGCGAAGATTTTATTGAAGATTTTGAAGATTTACCTATTAAATTAATCGTTAAAGAAGAGTAAGGAGGCTGTATGTCTGATGATGGCATGTTAGCAGAGGTTGATTCATTAAGGGAACATACGATAGTTACCTTAAATAAACTGACTAAGGATATAAAGCGTCAGCATAAAATCATGGAACGCAGTGATAAACGGCAGCAACGTGAATATGATGAGCTACAAAAAAAATTACAGGAAGTAGAAGAGCTAGGCAAAGAAATTGCTCAAACGCAGCGTGAAGTAGTGTTTACGATGGGAGCGATTGCAGAAAGTCGCTCTAAAGAAACCGGTAATCATGTTAAGCGGGTTGCAGAATATACCTATTTATTTGCCAAATATTACGGTTTGCCAGAAGCCGAATGCACTTTACTAAAGCAGGCTTCACCGATGCATGATATTGGTAAAGTGGCGATTCCTGATGCGGTACTGAATAAGCCCGGGCGTTTTGATGAAGCTGAGCGTAAAATCATGGATACGCATGCACAGTTGGGTTATGACATGTTGCAAGGCTCAAAACGTACTTTATTAAAAATGGCAGCAACGGTTGCTTATGAGCATCATGAAAAATGGAATGGCAAAGGCTATCCTCGGCAGTTAAAAGGCGAAGAGATTCATATTTATGGGCGGATTACCGCATTAGCGGATGTCTTTGATGCCTTAGGATCTACCCGTGTTTATAAGCCTGCTTGGGATGATGAGCGTATTTTCAAAATGTTTCGAGAAGAGCGGGGTGAGCATTTTGACCCCGCATTAATTGATATATTTTTTGAGCATTTAGATGAGTTTCTGGCGTTTAGAGATACTTTAAAAGATGTTGTTAGTTAGAATAAGAATAATCAGGATTTATCATGATGGATGTCAGTAAATTACAAGCTATTTTAGAAAATGATGGGATTGTTTTTTTATCATACGGCGGCTTTTTAACACAATCGTTGATTGTGGGAATGACTGAAGCTTTAGAAAAAGAAACTGAAACAGCGGCTATTAATATGAAAACCGCGAATAATATCTATACTATTTTTATTGAATTATCACAGAACATGATGACGTATTCTTTATCACCTGAAGAAGGTGAGCAGAGGTCTGATGCGAATGGGTTAATTTTAGTAGGGAAACAACAGGATGATAGTTATTATTTATTAAGTCAGAATGTTATGGGTCTTGAAGGTAAGGAAAAGCTGGAAAAGAAATTACAAGGCATTTTAGAGACTGATTTAGCAGGTATTAAAAAATTATACCGTGAAGCTCGTCGTAGTGGTAAAGACACGCATAGTAAAGGCGGTGGCATCGGTTTTTATGAAATTGCCAAGCGTTGTCAGTCTATCGAGTTTGATTTTAAACCGCTGAATAATGATAAGTTTACCTTTAAATTTAAAGCCAATATTTAGGTTTTAAAAGTATAGTAGCGGTTGAGAATAAAATTACATAAAAAAGTAAGCCCCGTGGTAAGAATTTGAGCATATAAATACGCTAAATTTTTCGGAGGGGTTATCAGCTGATTAGGAAAGGGCAGGGTATTGAAAAAGTGCAGTACCGGCTCTAAGCTAAAGCACCAAAATAATGCCGCATTCAGTGTAAACATAAAGCCTGACACCAACACATAACGACCAAATAAACGTGAATGCGACCCTTGAGCATTAAACGTCCAATAGCGTTGTAGTGGATAATTTACTAGAAATCCACAGCCCCAGCCAATCATCGTGGCATCAAGCGGGGAGACTAATTGATAATCCAAACACAGCATTAGCACTATAAAATGTACGGCGGTTGCAATGCCACCTGAAATCACGGCACGTATAAATAAAAATAAAGCACTCATAGTGTATGAAAAATGTTTGAATTAAAAATCAGCAGGTACTTGAATAAATCATAGTATAATCATGGGTTACTTTAGATTTTGATATGGCAGGTGTTATGCAAATTATACAGGAAGCCTTAACCTTTGATGATGTGTTATTAGTTCCCGCACACTCAAGCGTTATGCCGCGTGAAGTTTCAATGAAAACGAAATTAACACGTAACATTACTCTTAATATTCCTTTAGTGTCCGCAGCAATGGATACCGTGACTGAATCGCGTTTGGCGATTGCAATTGCACAGGAAGGGGGTATTGGTATTTTGCATAAAAATATGACCATTGAACAACAAGCACAAGAAGTGCTTAATGTTAAAAAATATGAAAGCGGTGTGATTAGAGAGCCGATTACGGTTGCTTCAACCGCAACCGTGCGTGAGGTGATGGCCTTAACGCAAGAAAAAAATATTTCAGGTGTGCCAGTGGTTGATGGCAATGAATTAGTCGGTATTGTTACTAGTCGTGATTTACGCTTTGAAACGCGTTTAGATGAATCAGTGGCCAACGTAATGACCCCGAAACCGCGATTAGTCACGGTAAAAGAGAATTTTACCCAAGCAGAAGCCCTCAGCTTATTACATAAACACCGTATTGAAAAAGTCTTAATCATCAATGATGATTTTCATTTATGCGGCATGATTACGGTTAAAGATATTCAAAAAGCCAAAGATTATCCGCATGCGTGTAAAGATAAATTAGAGCGTTTACGTGTCGGAGCGGCTGTTGGCACTGGTGAAGGTACAGAAGAACGAGTTGATGCGTTAGTTAAAGCCGGTGTTGATGTGATTGTGGTAGATACTGCACACGGACATTCGCAAGGCGTATTAGATCGTGTGCGTTGGGTTAAAACAAAATACCCTGATTTAGACGTTATTGGCGGCAATATTGCCACCGGTGCCGCGGCATTAGCTTTAGTTGAAGCCGGTGCAGATGGTGTTAAAGTCGGCATTGGACCGGGTTCAATTTGTACCACACGAATTGTTGCGGGTGTCGGTGTGCCGCAAATTTCAGCGGTCGATAATGTCGCGGAAGCCTTAAAAGGCACGGGTGTACCGTTAATTGCGGATGGCGGGATTCGCTATTCAGGCGATATGGCGAAAGCTTTATCAGCCGGTGCGTATTCAGTGATGCTGGGTGGATTATTTGCGGGGACTGAAGAAGCACCCGGTGAAGTTGAGCTATTCCAAGGGCGTTCGTATAAATCGTATCGTGGTATGGGTTCGATTGGGGCGATGGCACAGCAACAAGGTTCGAGTGACCGTTACTTTCAAGAAGATGCGGATTCATCAGATAAATTAGTGCCTGAAGGTATCGAAGGGCGTGTGCCATATAAAGG
>CAJVYO010000020.1 GCA_913009515.1 uncultured Methylococcaceae bacterium | reverse complement strand
TCTGCAACACCCTTGTTTAAAGTCGCATATAAGGTCGCATGAATACCCCGAATCATAGGCACCAAATGAGGAACAAAGGTTAAGCCAACCTGCTCACCCGCAAGCTGTGATAAGCCCTGCTTGATTTCAGGCAAATGTCGATGCCCTGTCGCGGCATAAGCTTTAAAGCTTTCACCGGTTTCACTCATCAATGAACTAACCGCTGCTTTACGCCCTGCCCCACTCACTCCCGACTTCACATCTGCAATTAAATGCTTAACATCCACTAAACCTTGTTCAATTAAAGGCAAAAATCCTAACTGAGTTGCTGTTGGATAACAGCCTGCACAGGCAATCAAATTTGCACCACTAATCGCCTCTCGGTGTATTTCAGGTAAACCGTAAACAGCTTCTTTCACTAAATCGGGACACGCATGGCTCATGCCATACCATTGTTCCCATTCAGCAATATCTTTTAATCTAAAATCAGCGGATAAATCAATCACTTTAATATTACGAGCTAATAATTTTTCAGCCATTAACATTGCCGTGCCATTCGGTGTTGCAAAAAATACCACATCACAATCTGCTAAATTATCAAACTCCGGCAGACTAAAACACACATCAATACAACCTCTTAAACTAGGATATAACGCATCGACCCGCATACCCACATCAGAACGTGATGTCACTACTGCTATTTCAACTTCATCATGCAAGGCTAAAATGCGTAATAATTCAACCCCTGTATAACCTGTTCCGCCTACAATACCTACCTTAATCATCGTAATACTCAACCTCTATTTTGAAAAACCAACCACTGTTTAAAATTAACGCCCTTAATACATCCACCACACTTTGATTTTTATTTATATCAAACCAGTCTTGTTCTGTTAATACCGTTTTTTCACATAATAATGCTAAAAACGGAATACCTGCTTTATCCACCGCATAACTTTCACCGCCTGAAAATAACCACCCTCCCTCGGCATGTGAACTCCACGCAAACTGTAGATAATGATTTTTATAACAATCACCCTGCGTAAAATATTTTGCTAAATGCGGCGTTGATAATTCATAATCGGGTAAAAAAGCAACTTCATATAAGCTAGGCTTAACTTTGGTCACTAATTTACCCAAAGATTCTGCCAATAAATCATCTGACTGTTCAATTAAATCATGCAATAAATCCTTAGTCCGCTGAATAGCTTGCGGTGTTAATTCACTACCCTGCTCCGCTAACGCTAAATCTCGATCTGCATAATACCGCCCATCAAGTCCTTTTTCTAAACAAGTATTCACCAGTGAATCTAATATTTCTATTTGCCGAGGCGCTTGAAAACCAATTGAAAACGTCATGCAATCATTTAATGCCACCCCATAATGAGCAATATTCGGCGGCAGATACAACATATCCCCAGGTTCTAATTCCCATGTTTCATCGGCTGCAAATTCAGCTAAAATCTTCAATTCAATACCATCGACCAATTTTGCCTCATATACAGGCTCGTGCATAATTTGCCAACGCCGTGTTCCCATCGCCTGCAATAAAAATACATCATAACTATCGGTATGAGCACCGACCGAACCGCCTTCGGGTGCAAAACTAATCATTAAATCATCGCGTCGCCAATCAGGTATAAATTTAAAAGGCGCTAATAAAGGCTGTAAGCTAGGAATATGCTTATCCACATCTTGCACTAAAATCGTCCAATGAGTTTCGGGTAGACTTTCAAAATCTTCCGGCTCTAATGGCCCACAGGTGACTTGCCAAGGTTCCGCGCCCCGTTCTTTAATTAAACGGGACTCAATATCTGCTTCACAGGCTAAACCTGCCAATTCATCCGCACTAATAGGCGATTTAAAATCAACAAACGCTTGGCGAATTAATAACGGCTTTTTTTGCCAATATTCATCTAAAAACTGTTGCTGTGTTAAACCCGAATTAAAAAAATTCTGCATGCAATGCCTCCAAAAATGGCTTAATTTTAGCATATTCAGTCTAGCGTTTAACGACCTAAAAATCTGTTAAAATACACCAACGTAACCAACCTACATAATAATAATTACTATAATGAAACTTCCTGAAACATTTGAACCCTGTGACCTTGTTATTTTTGGTGGACTCGGTGATTTATCGCGTCGTAAATTACTTATTTCACTGTATCGTTTAGAGCAAGGAAATTTTTTAGAAGATGATACCCGTATTATTGCCGTTGATAGACTCGATGAAACTAGCGATAGCTTTATTAAAATTGCTCATGAAAGTTTAACCAATTTCTTAGGCGATACCGTTGAAGACAGCTTATGGCAAAAATTTTCAGCTCGGTTGGCCTATCAAAAAATGGATTTAACCCAGCATGATCAATATAGCGTGTTTAATGACATTACTGATTCAAGCCAACGCGTTATGGTCAACTACTTTGCCGTCGCCCCGTTTTTATTCAAGCATATTTGCCAAGGTTTAGAAAAATCAGGGGTACTCACCGATACCTCACGTATGGTAATGGAAAAACCAATTGGCCATAGCTTAGAATCCTCGAAAGAAATTAACGATGTCGTAGAAAGCGTATTTAAACCGCATCAAGCATTTCGTATTGACCATTATTTAGGCAAAGAAACCGTGCTTAATTTATTAGCCCTACGTTTTGCTAATTCTATTTTTACTACCAACTGGGATCATAATACCATTGAATCTGTACAAATTACGGTGGGTGAAGAAGTTGGCATTGAAGGGCGTTGGGAATATTTCGACCAAACCGGTCAATTACGCGATATGGTACAAAATCATCTTTTACAGATTTTAACCTTTGTCGCCATGGAGCCACCGGTTAATTTAGAAGCACAAAGCATTCATAATGAAAAAATTAAAGTTTTAAATGCCTTACGCCCTATCACCCTCGAAAATGTAAATGAAAAAACGGTTCGCGGGCAATATACCAATGGCTTTCAAAAAGGTAAAGCTGTCCCCGGTTATTTAGAAGAAGAGGGTGCTAACACAGAAAGTACCACTGAAAGTTTTGTTGCCTTACAAGTAGATATTGATAATTGGCGTTGGTCAGGCGTACCTTTTTATCTGCGTACCGGTAAACGCATGATGAATAAACGGACAGAAATTGTTATTAATTTCAAAAAATTACCACATAATATTTTCACTGAAAGTTACCGTAACTTGCCTGAAAATAAATTGATTATTCATCTACAACCCAATGAAGGCATTGAAATTCAAATGCTAAATAAAATACCAGGGATTGATGAAAATATTAAACTCCAAAAAACCAAACTTGATTTAAGCTTTTCGGATACCTTCAAAAATAGCAAAATTTTCGGTGGTTATGAAAAGCTTATTTTGGAAGCCATGCGTGGCAATCCAACCTTATTTATTAGTCGTGAAGAAATCGAACAAGCGTGGACCTGGATTGATTCAATACAAGATGCGTGGCAACATTCTAAAGAAGAACCCAAACCTTATCCTGCTGGTACTTGGGGGCCTACGGCATCTGTTGCCATGTTAGCCCGTGCTGGACATGACTGGGAAGATTAACTAATAAACATTACATTATCAACATATTGGGCTAGGTTATATTTTTTATAATCTAGCTCCACTGACTTATCAAGGTTTTTCTATCACTCAATAAATATGACAGCTCCGTATAAAAAAATAGCTAACTTTCTATTTGTTAGTCTCATCTTATTAATTACTGCTGCTATGATTTATAGCCTAGAAATAAACACGCGCGAACAAGTCCAGCTCCACGAAAAAAAAATATTACAAGAAGCCATTGCCCATTTTGACAACATGATTATCATGCGACATTGGAACGCAATGTATGGTGGGGTTTTTGTGCAATCAAAATCAGGCTTAAAGCCCAATCCGTATTTAAAAAACAACACCTTAAAAGATGCTCAAGGTAATACTCTAATTAAGATAAATCCCGCGTGGATGACCCGACAAATATCTGAATTATCGAATCAAAAAAGCCAATACTATTACAAAATAACCAGTTTAAAGCCCATTAATCCTAAAAATACACCGGATGTATTTGAAAAGGCAGCCTTACATTATTTTGAACAACATAAAGATGAAAAATATTACTACCGCTTAGAAAGCGATCATTTTAATTTTATGGGGGCACTGATAACGGAAGCTGAATGTTTAGCATGCCACCAAGAAGCAGGCTATCAACTAGGGGATATCCGAGGCGGCATTCGAGTCTCAATTCCCAGCAATATTTTACAAGCAGAAATTCATTCATTACATCAACATAATAAATATACTCGGCTGTTTATTTTGCTTTCTGCCAGTATTATTTTATTTATTTTTTATCGCTTTATGAATGCTCTTTATCAGCACCAGCAACACATTGAAACACTGAACACCCAATTAGAATCAAAAGTTAAAGAACGCACCTATAGTATAGAACGGCTGTACCAACATGAATCGTATATCAAAAATCTCTTAAAAACAGTTTCCGAGGTCAATGAATTATTATTAACCTCAATGTCCATTCAAAATGTTTTACAAAATTGTGCTGATAAACTCTCTCAACACAAGCATTACCGTTTCACATGGGTCGGTTTATTAAATCAAAATCATTTAGAAATCGCTCATAAATTTAATGACAATAATAATATTATTGATAAAGAAATATATGTTTTAGGTGATACATCAAATAATGAGCATATATCGCTTGCCCTAGATGCCATTATGCAACAAGCTCCAGTGGTAAAAATATGTGAAGACCAGCATAATCACTATTCTCAACGCCAAGATGATTCTCCATTACATTGGCAACTCGCTATTCCACTTTTCAGTAATGAACAAAAATTACCGTTTGGCGTTATCAATATTTATTCTGATCGCCAACAAGGCTTTGAATCGGAAGAAATTGATCTCCTTGAACAATTATCAGGTGACATAGGCTTAACGCTATATTCTTATAAACAAAAAGCCGTGTTAGAACAAATGGAATTACAACGTATTTCCAACTATGAAGAAACCATTCTTGCCTTTGTTAATATTATCGAACAACGTGATACCTATACAGCAGGGCATACTATTCGTGTCGCAGAATACTGTAAAAAAATTGCAACTATTTTAAAAATTGATGCACAGGCTATTAAAAAACTACAACAAGCCGCAATTTTGCATGATATTGGTAAAGTTGCCACGCCTGATGCAGTGCTATTAAAGCCTGGAAAACTCAACACCTTAGAATACGACTTAATTAAGCAGCATGCTTATGCAGGTTTCAATATGTTATCTAAAATTGAAATGTATAAAGATTTAGCCGAAATTATTCGCTATCATCACATTCGCTATGATGGCAACGGCTATCCACCTACTAAATCACCTGATGATGTGCCTTTTTTATCACATATTATGGTGGTTGCCGATGCATTTGATGCGATGACCACTAATCGTATTTATAGACCAAGATTGAGCATTGAAGCGGCATTACTTGAAATAAAGCATCAATCAGGTAGGCAATTTCACCCTAAAGTCGTTGATGCCGCATTAGAAGCATTAAAAAATACGCAGATGATAAAATCATTACAGACTCCCACCACCGATTTAGAACAAAAACGCTTTTCTTACTTTTTTTGTGATGTGTTAACCGAAGTTTATAATGAAAACTACCTACAAATCACCCTCGCCAATACAGAAAATAAGAAAAATTGTTTTTACTTAGTCTTAATTAATAATTTTTCACTTTATAACAAACAACATGGCTGGGAAAAAGGCAATCAACTACTGATTAAACTTGCCAACGAATTAGACCAGGCATTTCCTGATGCCATGTGTTTTCGTTATCATGGCGATGATTTTGTTTTATTATTTGATGAACATGTCGAATTAAATATCAATTTTTTAAAAAACTTAGATATTATCAAACATAGCCCTTTAGAGATTAGCCTTCAACACCTTGAATTATCCAGTGCTGATTATAATATTGAAAATATTTATGACCAGCTTGAATATAACTCCAAGCTAAATTAACGCATTTAAACTTTCAAAACTTAATCATACTTATGAAAGTGACTGATAGTCTCAGTGGGCTGTTTATTTATACCGCAGGTGATACGCTTGCCGCTTATCTACTTGATGAATTTTCTATCTCTCGTTTACTGGGTATGGCTATTCTGTCTAGCACCCTTTATAGCCTAGAAATTCCAGCGTATTTTAAATGGATAGATACAAAATATCCCAATACTCAGCAATTTTTTAGTGATAAATTAAAACGTGCCGCATTAGTGGTTATTTTTTTTAATCCACTCTGGATTGCACGTCATCTAAGCTTTATCTATCTATTTACTGGTAACTGGCAAGCCATTAATCTAAGCTTACTTAATATTAGTCTACTGTCTTTTCTTATCAATATGCCACTCAGTTTTTGCTGTAATTATCTAATGCAAAATCACCTAGCTTTAAAATGGCGTTATAGTGTCAGTAGCTTGTACGCGGCTATTCTTACCGTTTATTATGCAATGAGTGAACAACTTTTTGAAATGCTTATTTAAGCTTGAAAATATCCCGTAACCGCTGATAAATGCCACCAAAATCACCATTACTCATCATTAAACAATGCGTTTTAAGCGTAGCGTCTGCTTTTAATAACGTTAATATTTCATCAATAGAACCACAAATTTTAATATTATCCGCATAATTTAGTAATTCAGATAAATCCCACTCTAAATTTTCAGGCTGATAAATAATCGCCAAATCTGCTTTTTCTAAAGAGCTTGCCAGTGCTTCACGGTGCATGCCCATACGCATGGTATTTGAACGCGGTTCCACTACGGCAATAATTTTTTCAGTACCCACCTGCTCTCGCAAACCTTCTAAGGTAGTTTTAATCGCAGTAGGATGATGAGCAAAATCATCATAAACCGTCACCGTATCAGTTTGCACAATCACTTCCATACGACGTTTCACATTTTTAAATTCAGCTAATGCCGCAATACTTTCACTTGGCACAATGCCAATATGGCGAGCGGCTGCTATCGCTGCCAAGGCATTTTGCACATTATGCAGACCGGTTAATGCCCACTTCACAATGCCTTGTGGCTTGCCTTCAAAATAAACCTTAAATTCACTACCATCTGCTACCAATAACTCTGCCTGCCACACTGCATCGTTATCAGTGCTGCCGGTATAGTGTATCGGTGTCCAAACACCTTGCTCTAAAGTTGCTTGTAAATTTTTATCTGACTGCGGCGCAATAATTAAACCGTCACTCGGAATAGTACGCACTAAATGATGAAATTGGCGTTGAATCGCAGCTAAATCATCAAAAATATCCGCATGGTCAAATTCTAAATTATTTAAAATGGCAGTACGCGGACGATAATGGACAAATTTAGAACGCTTATCGAAAAAAGCACAATCATACTCATCGGCTTCAATCACAAAGAAATCACAACTTCCTGCACGAGCAGAAATACCGAAATTCATCGGAATACCACCAATTAAAAAACCGGCATCAAAGCCTTGGCGGTCTAATATCCATGCAAGCATACTACTG
Source organism: uncultured Methylococcaceae bacterium (assembly GCA_913009515.1). Classification (GTDB taxonomy): domain Bacteria; phylum Pseudomonadota; class Gammaproteobacteria; order Methylococcales; family Methylomonadaceae; genus Methyloprofundus. The sequence continues at coordinate 4,601 of CAJVYO010000020.1, read as the reverse complement.
GTGGTAGTTTTTCCATGCGTACCTGCAACGGCTAACACCCATTTATCCTGTAAAACCTGTTCAGAAAGCCATTGAGCCCCTGAAATATAGCGTAAGCCTTGATTTAAAACTGCTTCAACTTCTGCGTTACCGCGCGATAAAGCATTACCGATAATCACTAAATCCGGTTTATCCGCTAAATTTTCTGCTCGATAACCCTGCATTAACTCAATGCCTTGCTCGGCTAACTGCGTACTCATAGGCGGATAAACATTCGCATCTGAACCGCTCACCTCATGCCCTAATTCTCTAGCAATTAAAGCCAATCCGCCCATAAAGGTGCCACAAATACCTAAAATATGAATCCGCATTTATTTATACTCGTTGAAAAATTAAATCCCAAACACCATGCCCCAAACGCAAACCACGTTGTTCAAATTTGGTTAAGGGACGATATTCGGGACGCGGACAATAAGCGTGTTCAGTATTTTGATTGGTAAAATTTTCAGCCACCACTAAAATTTTCAGCATATGTTTTGCATAATGCTCCCAATCCGTTGCGGTATGAAAATAGCCGCCTGATTTAATTTTAACCGCTAATAACTGCATAAAACTATCTCGTACAATCCGCCGTTTATGATGCTTGCGTTTATGCCATGGATCAGGGAAAAATAAATGCACCGCCGCTAAACTTTGTTCCGCGACACAATTTTCTAAAATCTCAATCGCATCATGATAGAACACGCGGACATTAGTAATATTATCGCGGTCTAACTGTAATAATAGACTGCCCACGCCCGGTTTATGCACTTCAATACCAATATAATTTTTATCGGGATTAGCGAGTGCTGTTTTTGCCAAGCTCTCACCATTACCAAAACCAATTTCTAAAATTGTCGGTGCATCATTGCCAAACACCGCCGTAAAATCATATGATTTTTCAGGGTCTAAACAATACTGTTCCCACAAGGTATCTAATGCAACACGTTGACCACTGGTCATCCGCCCTACTCGTTTAATAAAACTTTTAATTCTCGGGACAGGCTCCCCTTCTTCTAAGGCTGCCATTTAAGCAATCAAACCATCAACCGGTGAAGAAGCTGATGCAAAACGTTTTTTAGGCATACGACCTGCTAAATACGCCTCACGCCCTGCTTGAATACCTTTTTTCATCGCTGATGCCATTAACACCGGATTATTAGCCATCGCAATCGCTGAATTCATCAATACCCCTGAGCAACCTAATTCCATTGCTGCAGCCGCATCAGATGCGGTGCCGACACCGGCATCAATTAAAATCGGTACTTTAGCATTTTCAATAATCGTTAAAATATTATACGGATTACAAATACCTAAACCTGAACCAATCGGTGAAGCTAACGGCATCACCGCAACACAGCCAATGTCTTCTAAGCGTTTTGCTACAATAGGGTCATCATTGGTATATACCATGACATCAAAACCATCTTTAACTAATAATTCCGCCGCACTCACGGTTTCTAATACATCAGGTAATAAGGTTTTTTGATCAGCTAAAACTTCTAATTTAACTAATTTATGACCGCCCAATAATTCACGCCCTAAACGACACGTACGCACTGCATCTTCGGCTGTAAAACAGCCCGCAGTATTCGGTAAAATAGTATATTTATCCGGTGAAATAACATCGAGTAAATTTGGCTCATCGGGATTTTGACCAATATTAGTACGGCGAATCGCCACCGTCACAATCTCCGCGCCACTGGTTTCAATCGCTTCTCGTGTTTCATCTAAATCTTTATATTTTCCAGTACCGACTAATAACCGCGATTGAAAATCCTGTCCCGCAATGGTAAAAACATCTGCTTGCCCGCCACCAATGGCTTGGACGACTTCTAAACGATCATTTGCATTCAACAAAGTCTGCGGATAGTGCGTAAAAGGCAAAATTTCTTTATTTAACTCAACAGCAATGCGTTTATTTTCAAAACCCAGTGATTTCACAACATCAGCAACACTCATACCTTGTGTATATTGCTGTTCATCACCATTTACATAAATATTCATTTAATTATTCCTGTTAATTTTTAAGAGCACGTCTTTTTTGCACTGAACTGGCAAGCTGATTCAATAAGGTTACGGTATCTGACCAGTCGATGCAGGCATCAGTAATACTTTGTCCGTAAACTAAATTTTCACCGGCTATCACATCTTGTCGTCCTGACTGCAAATGACTTTCAATCATCACCCCCATAATTCGCTGGTCACCATTGGCAATTTGCAAGCCCACATCTTCGCCTACGATTAACTGGCGTTGACATTGTTTTAAACTATTTGCATGGCTTAAATCAATCATAATATTAGTCGGTAACGCTGACTTTTTCATCGCTTCAGCGACTTGATTAACACTGACCGCATCATAATTAGGCCCATCATAACCACCACGCAGAATCATATGTACATCTTCATTACCGGTGGTAGAAAAAATAGCGGAATTACCTTTTTTTGTTACCGATAAAAAATGATGTGGATTCATTGCCGCTTTGATCGCATCATTCGCAATGCTAAAGGTACCATCAGTGGCATTTTTAAAACCAACAGGACAAGATAATCCCGAAGCCAGCTCTCGATGACACTGACTTTCAGTGGTTCTTGCCCCAATGGCTCCCCATGAAATTAAGTCCGAAACATATTGCGGGGTAATTAAATCTAAATATTCCGTTGCAGCAGGGATGCCTTGGGTATTTAAATCTAATAACAATTGCCGAGCAAGTCGTAAACCTTTATTGATATTAAAACTATCATCTAAATCAGGGTCATTAATAAAGCCTTTCCAGCCGACAGTAGTACGCGGCTTTTCAAAATAAACCCGCATGATAATATGCAAATCATCATGTAATTCTTCTTTAATGATTTTTAGGCGTTTCGCATATTCATGAGCAGATACCGTGTCATGTATCGAACAAGGGCCAACAATCACCAATAAACGGTCATCCTCTCCTTGTAAAATATTATGCGTAATTTGACGGGCTTCAGACGTTGTTTTTGCTGCCAATTCAGTTAAAGGCATTTCATCCTGCGCCTGAATAGGAGACATTAATTCTTTGGTTTCACGAATTCTTAAATTATCAGTGTATAGTTTGCTTTGCATTGCTTATACGCGGGGAAGATTACAGTTAATAAATAACCGATAATTTTAACCTAAAAATCAATATGGCGTTAAGGAATCATTGCGTATTCCTTACATATGACCAAGATATAAAATTATATAAAAACATACTATAAAATCAATAGCTAATACAAGACCAACATAATTAGTCTTGTATTTTAAAAAATTTCTTAATTACACTCTGCCTGTTCTAGCCAATCATAAGAAGCTCCTACATCTTGTAACTCATTATTAGCATCTAAATAATAAATATGATTGTCAGTCGCCGAAATACCTAAATAAACATTAGCCTGTGCATAATGACGAAAATAATACGGGGGCAATGTTTTTGAATTGGTCACACCTAAGGCAGGTGAAAATAATTCAGGGTAATTATGTTCTGCCCAGTTAAATAAACAATCTGCGGCACTGATTTCATTATCAATACGGGTAATGGTTTCTGATAATACAAAATTTTCGCCTCCCATCGGGAAATAAATGGGATCATAGGTTGGCACATGGTACATACAATGTCCTACACCCTGATTATCGTACATTAACGCTAAACCACTACAGTCCATATAGCCTAATTCATTTTCATCAGTTACCCCTAAAGTGGGGTCAGCCGCATTAAAATTAATCGTTGCATAGGCATTATTATTAATATTGGGGCCTGTTGCTATTCTTGTACTATTCATACTATAAGCAGATGCTGTAATGCCCCCTTTACCATCTTGTTTTGCATCTAGCTGATATCTAATCGGTTCTATATTGCCCATTGCCACATCATCGATTAAACCACGAAGGTTCATGATTTGCTTAGACGCTGCATCATAATCAAACTTACCGTAAAAAACAGAATTATCCCAATAAATCACTTCAACTTGATAGCTTAATGGCTCTGCTTGTAAAGTATTAGCTAATAAAAATGCCGGCAATAAAAATCCACTTATTTTTAATTTATTCATGTTAAATTCTCTTCACTATTAATATTTAAGGGTAAAACCAACATAGACTGAACGCCCTTGAGCTGCAAGGTTTAATGTTTTCGGACGGGATGAAGCCAAGGTCATCGCATTTTGATCGCCAATATAAACACCTGATAGAGGTTCATAATATTTTTTATCTAATAAATTATCGACGCCAAAATCAACTGTTAAAAACTTCCACTCGTAACTGGTTTTAAAATTTAATAAAACATAAGAAGCAGTTTCTAATTCATTTCTTACTGCTTGCACATCATCTTTCGCATCGACAAACTGCATATCAAATCCTGTTTGCCAGCCTCCTAATGTATGATTTAAAGCCCATTTAAGATTAAATGGCATCATATGATATAAATTATCACCATCCGTACGTTTTCCGCGCACATAGCTCATCACCGTATTGGTTGAAAATTCACCATATTTATCACTATTCCATAAATTTAAACGTCCTGTGACATCAACGCCCCATAAATACGCATCATGATTCGCCATTTGTAGATAATAAAAAC
>CAJVYO010000019.1 GCA_913009515.1 uncultured Methylococcaceae bacterium | reverse complement strand
TTTCAATTAATGCTTCAATACGATTAGTGGTACTATCTAAACGCATGGCTTCTGAAATATAGGCACCACGATCTAAATCATTAACAAACAAGGTATTAATATCCGTAATACCTTCCGCAATTAACTTATCAACTAACTCTTCTGTTAGCTCGTCATTAACGTTTGCAACCAGTTCACCGGTTGATTCATCGATAATATTATGACTTAACACACAGCCATACAAATAATCTCTAGGTACTTCTAATTGCTTAACGCCCGCTTTTTCCATTTTACGCACATGTTTAGCGGTAATCCGTCCGCCTTCTTCGACAAAAATCGTCCCATCATGTGTAATATCAAAACTAGCAATACTGCCTTTCAGTCTATCTGGAATTAAATTTAGTAAAATCTTATCTTGACCTAGCACAAAGCTATTGGTCTCAAAGAAAATTTTAATCATGTCTTCGTTATCGAAGCCTAAAGCTCGCAATAAAATCGTAGCAGGAATCTTACGACGACGATCTATACGGACAAAAACACAATCTTTATGGTCAAATTCAAAATCTAACCATGAACCACGATAAGGAATAACACGAGCATTGAATAGGAGTTTTCCTGATGAATGCGTTTTACCTTTATCATGATCAAAAAATACACCGGGGCTACGATGCAGCTGCGAGACAATGACTCGCTCTGTTCCATTAATTACAAACGTTCCATTGTCTGTCATTAATGGCAACTCGCCCATATAAACTTCTTGTTCTCTTATATCTTTAACAACTTTAGTACTACCTGGCGCGTCTTTATCATAAATAACTAAACGGGCTATAACACGTAAAGGGGCAGCATAAGTCGCTCCTTGTTGCTGACATTCCCGTACATCAAAAACAGGATCACCTAACCGGTATTTAACATATTCTAATACAGCATATCCTGAATGACTTACAATCGGAAATACACTTGAAAACGCAGCATGTAAACCCACATTTTTGCGTTTGGATGGCGTTAAGCCTGTTTGCAAAAAACTTGCATATGAATTTATTTGTGTCTCAAGTAAATAAGGTACATCAAGCACTTCATTTGCTTTTCCAAAATTATTTCTAAGACGTTTTTTTTCAGTAAAAGAGTAGGCCATATTACTTTCCGTATCCTTTTTCAAGAGTAGTATTGAATTCAGGGTATTATAAACAGTAAAAGGCCGATGACTACTTATGTAATCACCAGCCCATCTTACAGGTATTACCTAAAGATATTAGGTCAAAATTATTTAATTTCGACAGTCGCACCAATTTCTTCTAAAGTTGCTTTCACTTCTTCAGCTTCGGCTTTACTTACGCCTTCTTTTAATGCAGTAGGGCAACCTTCAACAGCGCCTTTAGCTTCTTTCAAGCCTAAACCTGTAATTGCACGTACCGCTTTAATTGCAGCAACTTTATTTGAACCAAATGATGTCATAACAACATCAAATTCAGTTTGTTCTTCAGCAGCACCTGCTGCATCGCCACCTGCTGGAGCGGCTGCAACAGCTGCTGCAGAAACGCCAAATTTTTCTTCCATCGCTGAGATTAAATCAACGATTTCCATAACAGTCATGTTAGATACTGCTTCCAAGATATCTTCTTGTGAGATTGCCATTCGATATTCCTCTAAATAATTGGTTGTAAACTGATGTTAAATGAATGCTTATTCAGCAACTGCTTCTGCTTCACTTTCTGTTACTTCTGCAACTTCACCTTCTCCACGAGACTCTTTAAGAGCAAGTAAAGTACGCGCTAGTTTTTCTACAGGTGCTAACATTAATGCCATAACCATACTAATACCTTGGTCACGGGTTGGTAATTTAGCTAATCGTGCTAATTCAGACCCATCATAAGCTTGACCATCAATCGATACGATTTTAGCAATTAGCTTATTATTAGTTTTAGCAAAGTCATTAATTAAACGTCCTGCAGAACCAGGATCTTCCATTGAAAAAGCAAAGATTAATGGTCCAACCATTTTATCTTGCATACATTCAAATTCAGTTCCTGCTACAGCACGTCTTGCTAACGTGTTTTTTACAACACGTAAATAAACACCTGTTTCTCGTGCCACATTACGTAACTGCGTTAATTCAGCAACCGTAAGTCCACGATACTCAGCTGCAACAGCAGAATGTGCTTTAGCGACATATTGGGCAACTTCTTCTACGACAGCTTTTTTGCCATCTAATGCTAAGGCCACAATGTTCTCCGTTTTTTCTGATAATCATCAGATTTTTACACCACATCTCATTTTTGAGATGCACCCATGAATTTTTCACTAATAAAATTAGTTCAAACTCCCATCTACGTAGGTTTATTTAAGCTCACGCCCCTACGGTCTTTGATGGCTACCAACTGAGTGGCAACCAAAAAATTAAGCTTTTAGCGATAAACTTGATTGATCTAACGTTATGCCTGGACCCATTGTTGTCGATAGGCTAATCTTCTTTAGATAAATACCTTTCGCTGCACTAGGTTTAGCACGCACGATATCAGCAACAACCGCTTCTAAGTTTTCCTGAATATCTTCAGCAGAAAAACTAATTTTACCCACTGAACAATGAACGATTCCAGCCTTATCAGTACGGTATCTTGCTTGACCTGCTTTAGCATTTTTAACAGCCGTTGCTACATCAGGTGTCACAGTCCCTACTTTAGGGTTAGGCATCAAACCTCTAGGGCCTAAAATTTGACCTAACTGCCCAACAACACGCATTGCATCAGGTGATGCGATAACCACATCAAAATCCATTTCGCCTTTTTTAACTTCTGCTGCTAAATCATCCATACCGATAATATCGGCACCCGCTTCTTTAGCTGCTTCCGCATTAGGACCTTGTGTAAAAACAGCAACACGTACTGTTTTACCTGAACCTTTAGGCAATACAGTGGCGCCACGAACATTTTGATCAGACTTTCTAGCATCAATTCCTAAATTAACGCTCAAATCAATTGATTCTGAAAATTTTGCAGTTGCTAATTCTTTTAAGATATCAACGGCTTCAGTAAACGAATACTGACGCTCAGAATCAACTTTTTCATTAGCAATTTTTGCTTTTTTAGATAACTTTGCCATTATAGTTCTTCCACATTAAGGCCCATGCTACGAGCACTACCTGCAATAATTTTTACAGCTGCATCCATATTTGTCGCATTCAAATCTGCCATTTTGGTAGTCGCAATTTCTTCCAATTGAGCACGTGTCACCGTACCAATTTTTACAGTATTCGGCGTACTACTTCCTTTATCAACACCCATTGCTTTTTTCAATAAAATAGACGCAGGCGGTGTTTTAGTGATAAACGTAAAACTTCTATCACTGTAAACAGAAATAACAACAGGGATAGGCAAGCCTTTTTCTACATCTTGAGTTTTTGCATTAAATGCTTTACAAAACTCCATGATATTAACACCGTGTTGTCCTAGTGCTGGACCTACTGGTGGACTTGGGTTTGCTTCACCTGCTTTCACTTGCAGTTTTATATATGCTGTGACTTCTTTAGCCATGATTAACTCCTATTTGGGTAAAGCGCTTTTCAGCTCCCCATAGATAAAAAATCCCCATCAATTAACATTGACGAGGACCATTGTAATGCTATTTAATTTATATTAACTTTTTTCTACTTCATTAAAGTTAAGCTCTACTGGTGTTGCTCTACCAAAAATTAATACTGAAATACGTAATTTATTCTTTTCGTAGTTAATTTCTTCAATTTCACCATTAAAATCTTTAAAGGGTCCTTCATTAATACGTACCACTTCGCCGACTTCAAATAAAATCTTCGGACGAGGTTTATTAACCCCTTCTTCTACTCTATTTAAAATTAACTCTGCTTCTTTACTTGAAATAGGAGCCGGTTTTTCTGATGTTCCACCAATAAACCCAAGAACACGGGGTTCATTTTTAACGAGATGCCATGTTTCATCCGTCAATTCCATTTGTACTAAAACATAACCTGGAAAAAACTTTCTTTCGCTTTTTCTTTGCTGGCCTAATCTCATTTCAACAACTTCTTCTGTTGGAACAAGAATCTTACCAAAAAATTCTTGTAAACCTTCTCTTTCTATTTTTTCTTCAAGAGATTGTTTAACTTTTTTCTCATAATTTGAATATGCATGCACCACATACCAACGAATAGCCATCCTTTATGAACCTCTTAACCTGTTGTTAACGATGTTATTGCCCAAAACAAGAACATATCTAATACCCATAAGATAAGCCCCACAATGATCACCATAGCGAAGACCATCAATGTTGTTTGTGTTGTTTCTGAACGAGAAGGCCACACAACTTTTCTTACTTCTTGTCGTGCTTCCTGTGCAAATAACCACGAATGTCTTCCAACTGCTGTTGAAGCCATCATTGCTAATGCAACTATTACGATGCCTACTACACCCAAAACTCTATATAGTTGAGAATATTCTGAGAAATAATAAAAAGCAACCACTCCGGCACTTGCTAGTACAAGAGACAAAAAATATTTAAGTACATCTAAGCCAGATGTAGCTTGCTTTGCCTGAGTATTCATTTTATGATTTTTTTTGAGGACGTATAGAATTAATAATTTAATGCGAGTTGGCAGGCCAGGAGGGACTCGAACCCGCAACCTGCGGTTTTGGAGACCGCTGCTCTACCAATTGAGCCACTGACCTAACACGCATTAAGCTTCTTTTTATAAGAGAGTAATTACTTACTCAATGATTTTTGCTTTAATTAATACATTTCTGTCTAAATTATTGCATATTTGAAATAATCAACCATCTCCAGGGCATTCCATTTGACCAATTGGAGCCCATAACTGGACTTGAACCGGTGACCTCTTCCTTACCAAGGAAGTGCTCTACCTCTGAGCTATATGGGCGCTGATTGTTTCTATTGGAGCGGGTGATGGGAATCGAACCCACGTGATCAGCTTGGAAGGCTGGAGTTCTACCATTGAACTACACCCGCGGAATCCTTTTTTTTATTCTGAAATGGTGGAGGGGGGAGGATTCGAACCTCCGAAGGCAGAGCCGTCAGATTTACAGTCTGATCCCTTTGGCCGCTCGGGAACCCCTCCAATTCAGAAAGAATATTATATGGTATATATTTTAATACAGCAAGCTTTATTTTTAATAAAACTATTTAATGTGAATGTATCTGCTGTACAAAGGCATCATAACCGTCATTAAACCATATAGGAAAATCTTGTTCAAAATAGTCAAATAGCGCTGTGATGCTTTGTAAATCAGACTTAGAAAAATCTGACAACACGTAATCTGCAACATTTTTTCCCGCCGCAGGCCTATCAATACCAATCCTTATTCTTGAGAACTCTTTAGTTCCAAGACTGGCAATAATATCCCGCAAACCATTATGTCCGCCATGACCGCCTGATTTTTTAACTTTTAAAGTACCTACTTCGAAATCTAATTCATCATGTACAACCAATACTTCTTCTGCAGAAATTTTATAATATTTCATTAAAGAAGACACAGCCTGACCACTGCGATTCATAAAAGTACTGGGCTTTAACAAATAGAGCTTATCCATACCTTGATTAATTTCAGCTATATGGCCGTGAAATTTAACCTGAGGCACAAACTCTTTGCCGCTATTTTTTGCCAGTTCATCTAAAAGCAAAAACCCGACATTATGCCGGGTTTTTTTATACTTTGCACCAGGATTTCCTAGCCCAACAATTAACCTAATCATTTACTCAGCAGCAGTATCCGCTTCTGTTTCACCTGCAACTTCATCATCGTCTTCTGAAGCAGCAATTCTAGTTTTAACAATTTGAGCAACAGGAAGATTATGATCTTCGCCATGTGTTAATGCTAATATCTCAACACCTTCAGATACGACTAATTCAGCTAAGTGAACAGAACCGCCTAACTCAATATTAGCTAAATCAACTTCAATAAACTCAGGTAAATTAGCAGGTAAGCATGAAATTTCCACCTCAACCATAGAATGCGTCACAACACCGCCTTCTTTAACACCTACCGATGTTGCTTCATTAATAAAATGTAAAGGCACATGTACTTTAATTTTTTCGTTCATATTCACACGCATAAAATCCATATGAATAACAATATCTTTAGCTGGGTGTCTTTGCAAATCTTTTAAGATTGCATTTTGCACTTTGCCGCCAATATTCAGCTGTAAAATGTGCGAATAAACCGCCTCATTTTGCAAGCTTTTACTGACTTCATTAGCATTTAACTCAATCATTTCAGGCTCATCAGAACCGCCATATATAACAGCAGGAATAGACCCTTTACGACGAGTTGCTTTCGCAGCCCCTGTACCCGATTTTACTCGACTTACTACATCAAATTCAAAAACGCTAGACATCTAATTCTCCACACCCAACAAATAACTTAAAATTATTAATCAACATACAGCGAACTAACTGATTCGCCGGCTGCAATCCTTCTAATGGTTTCAGCTAGCATATCCGCAACACTTAATTGTCGAATCTTGCCTAACTTAACCGCTTCATCACTCAGTGGAATCGTATCTGTTACAATTAATTCATTTAATACTGAATGACGTAAATTTTCAATTGCCGCTCCCGAAAGTACCGGATGCGTACAATACGCTACAACTTTAACAGCGCCTTGTTTCTTTAAGGCTGCTGCTGCACTACAAAGAGTGCCGGCTGTATCGACTAAATCATCTATCATGATGCAAGTTTTACCACTTACATCACCGATTATATGCATGACCTCAGCAACATTCGCCATCGGCCGACGCTTATCTATAATTGCTAAGTCCGCATCATCCAAACGCTTAGCTAAAGCTCTCGCTCTCACTACTCCACCTACATCAGGAGAGACTACAATTAAATCTTTATATTTTTGACGCCAGACATCACCCAAAAGTAAAGGGGAGGCGTATACATTATCAACAGGTATATCAAAAAATCCCTGTATTTGATCAGCATGTAAATCAACTGTTAAAACGCGATCTGCTCCAGCTTCACCGACCATTTTGGCAACAAGTTTTGCACTAATCGCTACACGTGCTGAACGCGAACGCCTATCTTGTCTTGCATAACCATAATAAGGCATAACCGCTGTTATTCTCGCCGCTGAAGCACGTTTTAGTGCATCAATCATTACCAATAGCTCCATCAAATTCTCATTTGTCGGGGCACATGTTGGCTGAATAATAAAAACATCTCTATCTCTTACATTTTCTTCAATTTCAACTGTCACTTCACCGTCACTAAAACGGCCAACAGTAGCCATACCTAACCGCATACTTAAACGACGAGCAATGCTCTTCGATAAGGTTAAATTTGCATTCCCAGAAAAAATCATCATGGAAGTATCACTCATTGCAGAGAACCTTATATATTTATAACGGATGGATTTAAAACAGAAAAGAAAATGGCTGGGCTGCCAGGATTCGAACCTGGGCATGCGGAGATCAAAACCCCGTGCCTTACCGCTTGGCGACAGCCCAATATTTTTTTAGAACTTAAACACTTCATCCATTTTTTTATGCAATGGTGAAATAGCTAATCCTTGCGTAATGTAAACATCCTTTTGCAAAGCGAGTGCATTATACATACTCTTTGCAGATTCTTCATTATCAAATTCGACAAAAACACATGCTCCCGTGCCTGTCAGTCTTGCTTCACCATAATCAGATAAGCTATTAAGCGTTTCGTTAACTTGCGTATGAAGTTCTTTTACAACCGGTAGACAATCATTACTAACGTCACCTGCTTTAAAGTCAGCTATTGTGATGGATTTACTATTTCGTGTCAATCCTTTTGCCGAAAATATTTTTCCTGTATCAACATGACAGCTTGGTTTAACAATCACAAACCATGCTTTAGGCAATGTAATTACTGTTAATTGTTCGCCTACACCTTCCGCCCAAACACTTGCACCCTTAATAAAAACAGGCACATCGGCCCCTAACTGTAGCCCTAAAGCCATCAACGCCTGCTCTGTTAAATTCAATTGCCATAGTCTATTTAGCACTACTAATACTGTTGCTGCATCAGAACTTCCTCCGCCGAGACCGCCGCCCATAGGTAACTGCTTATCGATTGAAATACAAACGCCACCTTGATAGCCTGTAGTTTTTTTTAATAAATTCGCCGCTCTAATCGTTAAATCATCACTTTCTTTAACGCCTGCTATTTCCTGAGCCAAATACACGCGTGAATCATCGACTTTAGTAAAAATTAAGCTATCTATTAAATCGGTCATTTGAAAAACAGTTTGCAACAAATGATAACCATCCGCGCGTTGCCCGACAATTTTTAACATTAAATTTAATTTTGCAGGAGCTGGCCATGCAATACCCCAGCCTAAATCAGCATCCAATTTATTCATTGCTTTACATCCCATTTATCGATCACTAATTTTAAAATAATGTTATTTTTTTTCACTGTTAACTTTCTTGGCATTAATGTCCCACTACTGCTTTGCATATAGTCTTTATACACAATATGCCAATTTAATTGCTGAAAACCTTTTTCTGCCAATAAAACAGGCACGCCCTGTAAATAATTACCCACAACCCATGCACGTAACGCGGTTACAGGCACAACAAAGCCTACCGATTGAGCAACAAAGGCATCAATATCGCAAGAGGATTGCACATCATTAAACCCCCGTTCAATAACAATACAGTCTTTAGTTAATTCTAATTTAATCGCGCCTAAACCTAAAGTCCCCGATAATTTCAAAATATCCTTATCCACAGTATGCTGCCAATCAATATTAGCCGTTAACGCTTCAGTATCTCTGATTAATAACCGACCTTGAAACTGCCAAGCTTGCAGTAAATTAGCAGATTCAAAACTGGCAGGCTTTAATAAACTAACTTTAGGATTTTCTGCACACCCGCTTAAACATAAAAAAATAATTCCCCAGCCTAATTTACTCACTTCAATAAACGCTGCTCAACTTCTAATAATAATGCATCATCAGGAAATTTTTCTGATGCCTGTTTTAAAAATTCCTTCGCATTATCATAATCTTGCAACGCCCACAGCACATCCACTAAATGAGCCGCAATTTCCGCTTCTGCCGCTTGCTTAAATGCCTTTTTCAAATACACTAATGCTTGTTTAAAATCACCCATCTTAAACAACAACCAACCATAACTATCCTGAATAGTCGCTTCATTCGGCTTAATACTTAACGCCCTTTCCAGCAACGACTTTGCTTCAGCATAACGTGTTGTTTTATCCGCTAAGGTATAACCTAATGAATTTAATGCATTCGCATTATTAGGCTGTTTTTCAATAATATATTTTAAATCCCCCTCCAATACATCCAGTAACTGTAATTTTTCAGCAACTAATGCACGGGCATACAAAATATCAACATCATCCGCCTTAACCAACAACGCTTTCGTTAATACGTCAAAAGACGCTTGAGGCTGATTCATTTGGTTATAAACTTCCGATTCCAACAAAACCAACTTACTTAATTTATTAGGATAGGTCTTTTTTAAATCCTCTAGTCGAGTCAATGACGCGTTGTAATTTAACTCACTTAATAAGACTAATACCGATTGAAAACGTGCTTCAAAACGATAAGGTTTAATATTAACGGTATCAAACCAGATTAATGCTTGAGGAAAATTTTTACGTCTTAATTCCAAGCGGCCTAAATAAAAAGCCGCTCGCCCTTGAAATGCCTTACGATTAACTAGCTGCTCTAAAATAACCTGAGCAGCATCCGACTTCTCTAACTGCAAATAAACTAAGGCTAATTTAAACTTTATTTCCCCATTTTTTTCAGTTTCAGCCACCATCACTTCTAGCATATCAGCCGCTTGATTAAATTTAGCCTGCTGTATTAATAATTGTGCGAGTTGCTCTTTAATCTTAATATTATTCTCTTCAGCCAGTGCATCTTTTAGAACACGCTCTGCTTGCTCAAGCTTCCCTTGGCTAATATAAATTTGTGCTTGCAATAACAAAGCATCTATCCATTTAGGCTGATAGCGAAGTGCCGCTGTTAAATTTTCTTGAGCTAATACAAACTGTTTTTTTTGTGCGTCTAATAATGCCTGAATAAAATAAATCTCCGCATTCTCTGGATTGTCAGTACTTAAATGATCCAATACCGCATACGCCAATGCACGACCATCATCATCGACTAATGACTTCATAATCGCCAATACTTTTGCCTTAAAGCTCCCCGCATCATGCATTAAAATATAACGTAAACTTTCTAATGCAACATCGTGATCATCAAGCTTCAACGCCGCTATCGCCATCAGTGTTTTTAATTCCACACTGTCAGCTTCCAGTGCTGACCAAATATCCAAGGACTCCGTTAAGCGTTTATCATCTTTTAAAAATAACGCCATTTTTGCAGCCCGTTTAACTACGGATAAATCGTGTGAACGTTTAGCCGCTCTTAAATAGCCATCTAATGCAATGCCAAATTGACCTCGCTGTCCTGCGATCTCAGCCGTCATCAATAAAAATAGTACTTCAGATGAAATAGCGGTTTTTTTAACTTTAACAGGTTCTAAATGCGAAATAGGCTCTGCCGCAATAGGCATTTCTGTCTCAACTTCATCAGGAGCGTCCTCTACGACATCAGAAAATTTAAGCCCACAAGCAGTGGTTAATAATGTACTTACAACAACGATAACTTTAAACAGCAACACTCAAATTTCCTTTTAAAAATGAACAGTAATACACATAACATAAGTGCAAATAATGTAATCTATTTGGCTAAACTTAGAAAGTCTCTTAAAATAAACGATTAACTTATTATTTCAAGTACTCTAGCCACTTTCATCATAAAACACATTTAATGACACTCATTGCCTTAGGAATTAATTATACAACAGCCCCTGTCTCAATCCGAGAACGGCTTGCATTTCCTACTGAAATATTAACTGATGCCGTTAAAAATTTATGGCGACAACAGCATATTTCAGAAGCCGCCATCTTATCTACCTGTAATCGTACTGAAATTTATTGTCACGTACAAAATAGCGATATAGAAACCGTTATTGATTGGCTTGGCTCTCATCGGCAATTAAAAAATGCGGATTTTAAACCCTATTTATACGCCCATACCGATAATGCGCTTATCAGGCATATGTTTCGCGTGGCAAGTGGCTTAGAATCCATGGTACTCGGTGAGCCACAAATTTTAGGGCAAATGAAAACCGCCTATCAAACTGCACAACAAGCGGGTACGCTCGGTAAAGATTTAAATCAACTCTTTCAACATACATTTTCGACAGCAAAAAAAGTTCGCACCGATACCGCTATCGGCTCTAGCTCTGTCTCGGTCGCTTTTGCCGCAGTACAACTCAGCAAACAAATTTTTGATAAACTCAGCGAACAAACTGCTATTCTAATTGGTGCGGGTGAAACCATAGAACTCACCGCTCGCCACCTATACCAAAATGGCATTCGTCGTATTATTATCGCCAATCGCACTTACGATAACGCTCATATGCTTGCCCAGCAATTTGATGGCTACGCAATCGCCTTATCTGAACTACCGTTGCATATTGCAGAAGCCGATATTATTGTGTCATCAACCGCTAGTCAGCTACCTATACTCGGTAAGGGCTTGGTTGAAAGTGCCATAAAAAAACGCAAACATAAGCCTATATTCATGGTTGATTTAGCGGTACCGCGTGATATTGAGCCTGAAGTTGCCAAACTTAATGATGTTTATTTGTATACCGTTGATGACTTACAAAATATCATCACTGAGAATATTAATTCACGTAAACAAGCGGCGGAACAAGCTGAAGAAATCATTGAAACGCATGTTGAACATTTTTTAACCGAAATGAAAGCACAATCAGTGCAATCCACCATTATTGAATACCGTCAACAAGCTGAAGCCATACAACAAACCGCATTAAATAAAGCACTCACCGCATTAAATAAAGGAAAAACAGCTGAAGAGGTCATGCAGCAACTGGCTCATACCCTGACCAATAAATTACTTCATACCCCTTGCAGCCAACTCAGAAAAGCGAGTGAAAATGAGCGATACGAGCTTATTGCCGCTGCCCGTGAAATTTTTCAACTACACGACTAAATAATGAAAAAAACCATTCGTACCAAATTAGAAAATCTTGACGACCGCTTTAATGATATTAGTGCCTTACTCTCTGAACCCGAAACACAAAGTGACCAAAATAAATTTCGTGCCCTCAGCCAAGAATATGCCCAAATAAGACCCCTCGTCGATTGTTACCAATCCTTTATTGATGCTGAAGCCACTATTGTCTCTGCGGAAGAAATGCTCAATGAAGACGATGCAGACATGCAAGCCATGGCAAAAGAAGAAATTTCCGATGCTAAAGCTATTCAGGAAGAACTTGAACAACGTCTGCAAATTTTATTACTGCCCCGCGATCCTAACGATAATCGTAATATCTATATGGAAATTCGAGCAGGCACAGGCGGCGATGAAGCGGCTATCTTTTCAGGTGATTTAGCTCGCATGTATATGCGTTATGCCGAGACAGAAGGCTGGAGCGTTGAAACAACCAGTGAATCGCGTGGTGAACACGGCGGTTATCGTGAGATTATTCTGCGTATCGCGGGACAAGATGTGTATTCACAACTTAAATTTGAAGCCGGTGCTCATCGCGTACAACGGGTACCTGAAACTGAATCTCAAGGACGTGTCCATACCTCAGCCTGTACTGTTGCCATCATGCCAGAAGCTGAAGAACTGGATAATATTGACATTAATCCCAGTGATTTACGCGTTGATACCT
>CAJVYO010000018.1 GCA_913009515.1 uncultured Methylococcaceae bacterium | reverse complement strand
TTAGTTAAACATAATATTCACTTTCAGGTCGTACCCGGCATTACGGCTGCATCAGGTTGTGCGACATATGCAGGTATTCCGCTAACGCATCGTGACCACGCTCAATCCTGTACCTTTATTACCGGTCATTTAAAAGATAATAGTATAAACCTTAACTGGTCTCAATTAGCCGCACCCAACCAAACCATCGTTATTTATATGGGCTTATTAGGCATTGATATTATTTGCCAATCTTTAATAGACCACGGGGCAGCCGCTGACCTACCGATTGCCTTAATACAACAAGGCACCACACCGACACAACGTGTTATAACCGGCACGCTCAGTAATTTACCTAAAAAACTCGAACATGAAATCATACAACCGCCTACTTTATTTATTATTGGTAGCGTTGTCTCATTACATCACTCACTAAATTGGTTTAACCCTCATGCACATTAAATTTTCTTATGTCTTCATTTTTCTAGCGACGCTGTTATTATCCGCATGTGATTTAACCCCAGAAGCTGAAGAAACTATTGAATTATCACCTGAAGGCTTTTTTGCTGCCACCCTCACCGACAAATATGCTCTAACAGGTAATATACGGGGCAATGCAGAATTATGGCAATTACAACCCCAAAAATTATTACATTCATGGCAACACAGCGATAAAAGTACCGGTATTATGTATACCGCGATTGCTGACAATGGTGAATATGCGTTAACCGCTGAAAAAAATTCACTCGCATGGTGGCGGATTAGTGATGGTCAACTGCTGAATATTTGGCTCATAGATGATATTAATGCAATTGCCATTTCAAGTAATGGTAAATCCGCGTTAATTGGTCTGGCGGATAAAGCCCTTTACTTTAGTTTAAGTTTAGCTAAAACTGTTTATATCTTGCCGCATAAAGATAAAGTGACGCAATTAGATCTTTCTAAAAGCGGCTTACTTGCGATTACCGGTTCAAATGACCATACTGCAAAACTATGGGATTTAAATTCAGGAAAACTCAAACATACATGGGAGCATCGTAGTAATTTATCCAAAGTGGCTATTTCACCTAATGGAGCGTATGCCTTGACCAACGAAGGTTTAGGTACTATTAAAATTTGGAAGCCACGCACCGGCAAACTACATCGCGAACTCGGTGCAAAACTCATTACCTTATCCTCACTGAGTTTTTCAAGTAATAGCCGTCAGGTGGTAGTTGGGCAACTCTCTCGACGCATTGATTTATGGGATATTAGTAGCGGCGAATTACAAAGCTACTGGCGACCTAAAAAACAACGTGACTGGATTCCCTCTGCTGCCACCATTATTGCGTTAAGTTTTGCTGAAAAGAATAATAAAATTTACAGTATTGCCTCTAATGGCTATTTACAGCGATGGAATGCAGCCCCTTAAAAAATATTTCTAATAAAAATTGAAAATAACGCATTAAAACTATATTATCTATAGGTTTACCCCCTCTACAATCACTTAATAACACTATAAAAATGTGATTGTAGTTTTTTTATTCACTTATATGGAAGGTCTTCAATGAAAAAATTATTACTTGCAGTATCAACAGTTGCTTTACTAGGTTTTGGTGCTACTGCCTCTGCAGCCGATGAACTTAAAGTCGGTAAAAAAATCTATGATCGTGCATTCGGTCGTGGTTGTGGTGCATGTCATGACATTTCATCTAACCCACAACTTGTTGCCTTAATTAAATCAGGTGATTTAAGCAAAGCAAGTTTCGCTGACACGTTAAAAAATGGTAAAAATGGTATGCCTAAAGCAATGGCAGCAATCATGGCAGTAGGACCTGTTAAAAAAGCAGGTTACTCTGAAGATGAAGCAATCGACGCTGTTTGGGCATTCTTAGCAAAATAAGCTAAGCTTATGTCATAAAAAAGCCGCTTATTTTAAGCGGCTTTTTTTGTTTAAAGCGAAAAGAGAAAGCCTTTATTTAATCAAGCGTTTCTCTACTACTTCCACTGATTCATCATAGCTTAGTTGGTATTGTTTGCGTATCCAAACACCACAGCATGCTGCTAATATCAATGCACATGAACTAAACAGCAAGTACACCAATTGCTTTAATTGCGAGACTTCATCCGCTAAATTTATCGCTTTAACATTTTCTACTGTATTTTGACGATACTTTTCAGCAATTAAGCGTCCTGAACCTGTTTCAGAATAGGTTTTTAACACCACTAAATCTTCTTGCAAAGCCTGAATAGTCTCCAAACCGGTGCTATTAATCGTGCCGCTACGCAAACTATCTTCCAAACGCTTTAATTTACCCTCAATTGAACCACTGACTAAACCGACTAGTTGTGATTTTAATGCATCCACTTCAGCTGATGTGACCGGATTAATATCAATTTCATGTAATTGAGTCGTTTTTTGAATAGGTAATACATCAGTGGTATTAGGCATTAATAAAATACCGATAAAAATAATCGATGCCATTAAACTCAACATAATCGCCAATACTAAACGATTTATCTTAGGTGCTACGCTTACTATTGGTAATGTTGATTTAACAATCGCTACTTCACGCACTGATTTATTATTATTTTTGCGTAACTTACTCATTAACCCCTTCCTCTAAAAAATTAGATAATGGTCTATCGAATTATTTTGAACGCTTTGCAGCAATTCGCAGTCTTAAAGCGTTTAATTTAATAAAACCTTCTGCATCTTTTTGATCATAAGCCCCTTCATCATCTTCAAAAGTCGCAATCGCTTCATCAAATAAACTATCGGTTGTTGATTCACGCCCTATCACATCAACATTTCCTTTATACAGTTTCAAACGTACTTTACCATTTACATTTAACTGTGATTGGTCAATCATCGCTTGTAACATTTTGCGCTCTGGACTCCACCAATAACCATTATAAATTAAGGTCGCATAACGTGGCATCAACTCATCTTTTAAATGTGCCGCTTCACGATCTAAGGTGATTGATTCAATCGCACGATGCGCACGCATCATAATCGTACCACCGGGTGTTTCATAACATCCGCGTGCTTTCATACCCACATAACGATTTTCAACAATATCTAAACGCCCAATACCATTCGCACCACCAATCGTATTTAGTTTAGCCAACACCTCAGCAGGCGTATAAGCGACGCCGTCAATTTCAGTAATATCACCTTGTGCATAGGTTAATTCTAAATACGTCGCCACATCAGGGGCATTTTCAGGTGAAACACTCCATAACCACATATCGTCTTCAGGGGCTGCCCAAGGGTCTTCTAAAATGCCACCTTCGTATGAAATATGTAATAAATTTGCATCCATTGAGTAAGGCGACGCTTTACCTTGCTTCTTTTCAATCTCGATACCATGTGATTCAGCATACGCCAATAATTTTTGACGAGAATTTAAATCCCATTCACGCCACGGAGCAATGACTTTAATATCAGGGTTTAAACCATAAGCCCCTAATTCAAACCGTACTTGGTCATTACCTTTGCCGGTTGCACCGTGAGAAACACTATCTGCACCCACTTCTTTAGCAATTTCCACCAAACGCTTAGAAATTAACGGACGCGCAATTGAAGTGCCTAATAAATACTCGCCTTCATAAATCGCATTGGCACGAAACATGGGGAATACAAAGTCACGTGTAAATTCTTCACGCAAATCATCAATATAAATTTCTTTAATGCCTAAGGCTTCTGCTTTAGCACGAGCAGGTTCTACCTCTTCACCCTGCCCCAAATCAGCGGTAAAGGTGACGACTTCACACGCATACTCATCTTGTAACCACTTTAAAATCACTGATGTATCTAATCCGCCGGAATAAGCTAAAACAACCTTTTTGGTCTCTGACATAACGCCTAACTCTAAAAATTCAAATTTTTCAATTATACTACATAGATTGTCAATAGTCAGAGCCTGACTAACTAACGACTTTATTCAGCCATTATCTAGCCTAAATATTTTCGCCAAGAAGCTTGATTTTTAACTTATAAACGTCCTGAATCGCTGTACAATACACCTAATTTCACCTAAATACGGAAGCCTAAATTTTATGAATGTACAAAGCCATATAACTGACCTTAATACCCCTACCGGAATGATGCGTACCTATATTCATCGTCCTGTAGGTGAAGGGCAATATCCCACCATTTTATTTTATTCAGAAATTTTTCAACAAACTGGCCCTATTGAACGTGCCGCTAAAATTATGGCAAGTCATGGTTATGCAGTACTTGTACCAGAAGTATTTCATGAGCTAAACCCTATCGGCACTGTTTTAGGCTATGATGATGCTGGACGCGATAAAGGTAATGCTGATAAATTCGCTAAAGATGTCCAAGGCTATGACACCGATAATGCCGCACTGATTGAATTTGTTAAACAACAAGATTGGTGCAACGGTCATATTGGTGCAATGGGCGTTTGCATAGGCGGGCATTTAGCCTTCCGTGCCGCCTTACAACCAGAGATTAAAGCGGCTTCTTGCTTTTATGCCACTGACTTACATACTCAAGTTATTCCTAACAAACCCGGTCAACACAGCATGGAACGCTTACACGATATAAGCGGTGAACTACAAATGATTTGGGGCAAGCAAGACTCACATATCCCCACCGCAGGTCGTTCTGAAATTTATAAAAAACTCAGTGAAACCGATATTACCTTCACTTGGCATGAATTCAATGCACAACATGCTTTTATGCGTGATGAAGGTGAACGCTATGACCCACAAACAGCCATGTTAGGTTATCAACTCGCACTCAATTTATTTAGTAGAACCTTACGTTAATTAATTATTAAGCCCCTAAAATACAAATAAACTTGACCTAAAAATAAAGAACTGGCATATGAGTATCTCTTTAGCGAGCCCAGGTAGCTCAGTCGATAGAGCAGAGGACTGAAAATCTCTTGAACGACAAGTCAATAACTCCTGGATTATAAGCCTGATACCAAATACAACAAAGCTCTGATGAGGAAATCCTCTTCGGAGCTTTTTTTTGCCTAAAATTTCCTCCTGTCTGTTTCTGGTAAAACTAAAACCTAGTAAATTAAATATGCACTACTTTAATTAAAAGCACCTTGGGCAACAAAGTCTTGATACACATGCTCAGACATTCTTTCATAAAGATCATTTTCGCCCGCATACATAAATGGCAGTGCAGGTAAGAATACTATCCACCAGGTTTGATTTATCGTTTCATATGATTTAGATACATACTTTTCACCAGTAATTGTATTTTCGAGCTTAAAGGTAAGATTTGCTGAAGCATCAATGTCGAAAGGTATAACAAACAGAGTAAGTGAACTTAGTATTTGCAATATAATATTACTTTCCCCATCCAATCTACCTTCAAGAATCAAAGTATACTCACCCGACTTATCAAAACGCCCTCTATTAGCATAATGAAAATTAGATACATAGTTGTTATTTTTCCAACTACCTAAAATTCCTGTGCTTAAACGCTTTCCCATTGTTACGCTTGAACTCAAAGCTCCACCGTCAACAGAGTAGTCAAAATCATCACCAATAGTATACTCAATCATCGGAGATACTTTAGGGTTTATAGTAGCAAGTACT
Organism: uncultured Methylococcaceae bacterium; assembly: GCA_913009515.1. GTDB lineage: Bacteria > Pseudomonadota > Gammaproteobacteria > Methylococcales > Methylomonadaceae > Methyloprofundus. The sequence continues at coordinate 7,427 of CAJVYO010000018.1, read as the reverse complement.
TCCAGATTATCACCAGCGAAAGTCATACAACCAGATAGAAAGGAAACACATGTAAATAAAAAACATAGTTTTAAAAATTGATTCATTATATTTATCTTAAAAGTATTATTAGAATAACTCATAACTCTACCCAATCCCCACCGCTCCTGCAACCACTAACGACAAATTATCACTGGTATCCTGCAACCGTTCATTCGACAGATGAGCATACCGCTCTGACATCTTTGAATTAGCATGTGCCAGTGTCGCCTGAACGTCATACAGCGTGCCACCATTATTGATAATCAATGATGCGACAGGAGTTTTTCTCTAGGTAGCCCCACTGTATCGCTAATGAAAACATACGGTGCAGTAATGAGAAGTGTCGATTCGCAGTTGCTGGGGACAATGTTAAGCGATTGATGTATTGCTGTATAGCACGCGTCTTAACTGCTGATAACTTAACTGCTGATAACCTATATTGACCCAATTGAGTGAACCAAGGGTACTTCCCTGTCTTTCTCCTGGAAATAAATACAAATAAACTTGACCTAAAAATAAAGAACTGGCATAATAGTATCTCTTTAGCGAGCCCAGGTAGCTCAGTCGGTAGAGCAGAGGACTGAAAATCCTCGTGTCGACGGTTCGATTCCGCCCCTGGGCACCATGCTAAAGCCAAATAAAATAAAGGTTGTAGAGGATTTCTTCTACAACCTTTTTTTTTGCTTAAAAACAACAATCACATTATTTTATGACAAAATTATTCGCTCTATTTTTTCTAATTTTATCATTAGTTGGCTGTAATGCAGAGATGGTAAAACAATTTGTAAAAGCACCTACCATCGAAGATATTCAGCTAAAATCCTTTTCACCTAAAGATAATCGTATTAGCTTTAATGTCGATTTACATAATCCAAACCCTTATGCCATACCGGTAACGGGACTTTCAGGTTCGATTGAACTTAATTCAATTTATATTGGCAAACTTCAAGCATCAAGTGATAAAAATTTAGCACCTAATGCTACTCAAACAATTACGGTACCACTGACCTTAGACTATGATGCCTTTGTAAAAGCAGCTAAAAGTGTTATGTTTACAATGGATGCTCATTATAAATTAACCGGTCACTTTCAAACTTCTATTGCTCAAGTGCCTTTTGTGAAAGAAGGTGAATTATCTGCAAAAGATATTATTTCAGCATTATTCTGACACAGCAAAGGCTAAAGCCTTCGCCCCATTAACTCAATAGGCTGCTCTATCCATATTTGTATGAAAAAGCCGTGGTGAGCTGCCACCTAAACAGAATTATTCATATTGCCGCTTTTAGCTGAATTAGCAAGTCCATTAACACCTGCTCTTTTAATCTTATTATAAACAACCTGTGTTGGCGCTATCCAGACTATTCCAGGTCCCTCAAAAGTTTGCAGTAAGCCTTCACCGCTGGTCAGTGATTGAAATAAAGATTTTCCTGATTTTTCAACAGAAAACTTAACAGATGCAGTCCGAATTAAGGCAAAGTTACCATCAACACGAAGTTTCTCGCCGCTTTCAAGTTCGTAGCAAATTAATTCAGATTCAGGCACAGGGCTATTAATCACCACAAGCCCCGTTCCCTTAGTGCTAGTTTGAACTAAGGTCTCTCCACCAAAAAGAGCGGATGAGATATTTTTTTGAATAGCCCCACTAACTTTTATGCCTTTTGAACAGCAGTAAAATGAACCATCATCCATAATCAGTTCATCGTCATCAATATCAAGTAGCAAAAAATGACCAAAGCTTGGCTCAAGAAAAACCTCACCTGTTCCCGAGATAGTTGATTGAAACAAGGTCTCCCCCGATGTCGCCTTTCTAAAAAGACCCGATACGATACCGCCTTCAATATTTGATTCTAAGCTTAGTTTTCCTTTCATAAAGTACAAAGCACCAGGCTCAATAACAATACTTGAATCATTTAGGTCAATCTTTATAAATTTCAGGTTAATATTTGCTTCATTAGCAAAAAATACTTTCTCCGCCACATTTAGATCATCTGAACCCTTTAATCTTTTATAACCAACAACACTAAACTCGGTATCGCCAACCAATTTTTTATCGATGCTAAACATCCCATCGGGAATTTTTCCTGTATGCATTTTTATTTTCTCTTGTAAAATTAATTAACGTTACGTTGTGTCGCTGTGATGCGGGTTGATTTAAGTGCTGAAGCATTAAACATTTGCTTAAACCGCCCTGTTTCTAATGAATTATCTTGAAATAAGTCTTGAGCGAAAGCATAACCTAAAGTTTGGTAGACCAATTCTGCTTCAATTTGATAGCCATTACCACTAAGCCCGCCAATACTAAAGTGAATACTATCTTGCCCGCCTATAAAATTATTATCTATTGCGGCAACACCGCGAACTTGAATATTTTTCCCTGCTATTTGTTTATCAAATCCTTTAGGTAACAATCTGTTATCTTTTAGATACGATTTTGCACGCAATAAAGTATAGGTAATATTCTCTTTATAATCCTGCATAATGACTTCATAAACCTGTACTTGATCAGGGGAATTGATAAGTTGATAATGTGGCTCATAATCTGAACGATTAAGGTCAGAGTTTAACCCCTCCACACTGCCATCCTCATGAATTTTTCCTGATTCAAATACGATAGTGTCTGCTTCATCTTTTATGGTTACATGTAGAATAACGCGTCTTGATGGATAACCAGAAGGCAATTTATGACCCGTTTCACTGCTAACAATCACATTAAAATCAAGCGTTTCTGCGGATAAAGTCGGAGTATTAATTTCAATTTTAGCAGCACTTTGTAATAGCTTTTCTGCATTAGTGATGCTAGTTGAAAAATCTTTAACCGTAATACCTAAGGTATCTTTATAAATATCTAGAATTGAAAGCATTAGGCGGTTACTGCCTAAAAAGCTGTGTTGAGCAAAGTCATCACGCTTAGTTGATAATGTTCGTGGCTGTGCTGCAATCACTACACCATCAGAACGAGGCATATGACACTGTTGGCAACTATCAGTTTCAGCAAAATCACTGTGCAGCCATTCGCTATAAACCATTTGCTCAGGAAACTCATCTTCTTTATTTTGACTAAGTATTACACCATTCTCATCGCTATAAGGCGTAGTTAAGTCATGGCAGCTTGCACAAAGCTCTGATGATTTAATATGTTCACTGAAAACAGGCGTAAAGTTAGTAAAATTTTGCATCGGCCTGGTAAGTACGTTTTCATAAGGACCATAAATTAGACGGTTTTGACCATTCTCATAACTTTCAACACTAAAATTTCCTGAGAATCCAGTTTCTGTGCCAAAAGGATCAGCAAGAGAAATTTGATGGCATAAGCTACAGCTGACGCCATTCATGGCTAAATCATGATAGGGATTAGCACTACTTAAAATACCACCATCAAAAACAGTTTGTACATTATCATGTTGTTTTCTAGCCTCTTCATTCGCCATTGGAGCATGGCAACGAGTACATTTATCGTTTATTTCATCACTAAGTTCAGGCGTACGGTTCAGCTCACTACGCACCTTTGCTTGCCAAAAAGGGTCACGAGTAGCATTTGCCATCATGCTCGATGACCACGCTGAAGCAATAGAAACATCAGCCCCCTCTTCATCTTGAATCCCATCATGACATTGAGCACAAATCCCTGACCCAATAAAATGATCTGATTGGAACATAGTTTTTGATGGCTCAGCGAGTAATGAGGGATTTAAATTACTAATTTTAAAAGTATTATCATTTAAATACTCTAGGTCTGCGGAAAAAAGTTGATTGTCTATACTGATCCTTTCAAGGTGAAAATTTAAGTCGTCATTTACGGGTACAATTGCAGGTAAGTCTAGCTCTGATATTTGCGGATTTACTTGCTCTAACTTAAGCTTATCAGGAGGTAGATAATTTAAGTGTGCTTGAAAATATTGCCCCTGATATTTGATAAAAGGAATATGCAATTGGCTTGTAGCTGTCGTATAACTAGCATCTGCAAAACTGTGGGCATTGGCTCCAAAAAAAATAATAACCATAAGGCAGGATTGCGTGCAAAATAAACCTTTAAATGTAATTTTTTTCATAGTCATTTAGTAAGCTTGGAGTTCAATAAGCCCCGTATTACCACCAGTGCTAGTGACTACGTCAAAACGAATACTAGAGCTTGTTCGATTAATTTCAAATTCATAAGCTTGTTGTGTATCGGGAAGAGTAAAAGGACCTAATGTTTCGTTATCGGTTGTAATGGTAAAGCTAAGTATTTCGGCACTGTTTGACATAGAACGTGACCAAACCTTCAGCGTATTTATTTGTGTTGCTTGAGCTAGTGTGAATTCAATAAATGCATCATCTCCATCGTTGGCAGAAGACCATGCAGTGCTACCAGAACCATCAATAGCACTATTTGCTCCCCAAGTTTGATTGTTACTCGCATTGCCAAAATTACTACTGACTGCTGTAACCGTGGTGCCATTATCAATTGATAATAAGTTAATCAATTCGTTATTAGCAGATTCTGTGGTAAATGAGTTGATTGGACTCCAATACATTTTTCCCTGAGCATCAGTTCCTTGTACACGATAGTAATAAGTACTTTCAGGTTGTAGGTTACTCAAAATAGGATTGTGATCAATAATTGCACCGCCATTCATTGCACTATCAGTTGCAATAAAGCCAAACGCTGTATCTAGTCCAAAAATAACAGAGCAAGCAAGGGGGATGCTTGAAATAAAATGTAGTTGTGCTTCTGTCGCTTGAATATTGATAATAGTGGGTGCTGCTCCATCAGTCACGATAGCAAGTTCATGAAGTGCAGGTGGGAGTGTCGCTGGATCAAGAGAGCCATAATTTTTAGCAATAAAGGTTAATGGCGTTGAGGATTGTGCTTGGTATTCAAGTTCAGCCCAGAAATATTCACTTTGATTATCAGCTTGAAATTTAATAATAGGGATATTTAAGTTCAAGTTGGCATCTAAAATAGCAGGTTGTGCCATCGCTATTGTAGGAACAGCAAGGCTTATACTTAGGAGTAAATTTCTTGTGTAGGTTAATTTAAAGTTCATAATTTTAGCTTAAGGTAGTAACAAAAAACCAGCGACTAACTTAAGCTGGGGCAATATTGAAACGAAAATACTTTTTTAATTAATCATAATCAAACCTTTACCTTACTCGCTTTTTTAATTAATCATAATCAAACCTTTACCTTACTCGCTTTTTTGACTGAGCATCACTTTATTCCTACCCGTTTCTTTCGCTTGATACAAACCATAATCGGCTGTCTTTATAAAATCAGCAATACGCTGTTCTGAATTAGGAACAAGTGTTGCACAGCCTAAACTAATAGTAACACCGCTATTTACTGCTGATTTTTCATGCGGAATGGCTAACATTTCAACACAGTTGCGTAAATTTTCAGCCACATAAAGTACGCCTTGCTCATCAGTATTTGGCAATACACAAACAAATTCTTCACCGCCATAACGAGCCAATAAATCAATAGGCCGTGAAATCGCCTCTTTCATCGCTAACGCGACTTGACGTAAACAATCATCGCCAGCAGGATGCCCATAACAATCATTAAATTGTTTAAAATAATCAATATCAATCATAATCAGGCTCAATGGTTTTGATTCACGCTGCATCAACCGCCATTCCTGCAATAGAAATTCATCAAAACGACGACGATTAGCTAATCCTGTTAATGTATCGATTGTCGCCTGACGCTTAAGAATGTCACGAGCATGTTTAAGTTCTAAATGATTAGCAATACGTGATTTTACAATCGCCGCATTAATCGGTTTATTAATATAATCAATCGCCCCACACGCCAAGCCTTTTGCTTCATCTTCATGCTCATTCATTGAGCTAATAAAAATAACCGGAATATCTTGTACAGTCGCTTGCAATTTTAATTGCTGACAAACTTCATAGCCCGACATATCAGGCATTAAGACATCTAGCAATATTAAATCGGGCATACACTGCTCCGCTAAACGCAAGGCTTGTTCGCCATTTAAAGCAAATAATATTTCATAATGTGGAGCTAAAATATTAATTAATAATTTTATATTTAATGGGTCATCATCGACAACAAGAATAACACTATCAGGCTGCATCACGCTCTAACTCTTGCGATAATAATAACTGGCATTGATTAAAATAAAGGGTTGCTTGAGCATAATCTAGCTGATTAATCGCTTGTTCTAATAATTGAGCCACATTAAGTAAATCAGAATCACTTAATACCTGCTGGATATTAATAATCGTCTGTTTCGCATGCCAACTCTGATTCGATAATTGTTTATTTAATTGCAACATTAAACTCTCTAAAGAGTCATCATTAGAGGCTGTCGTGTCCATTGTTGTTTCAAAGCTAACCATAGGCAATGCCATAATAGCCGTTAAGACTTTATCTAATTCCGCTATAAAGACGTTTAAAGCGTGTGTAATCGCTGACATTTCTGCAGCTTGACGTAATAATTTTTCTAAAATTTCAGCTGTTTTAAAGACCTGTTGAAATCTTAAATTACCCGCCGTGCCTTTAACACGATGCACTAATTCACGTGCCGCTTTTAACTCTTTTTTATCTAAAAATTGTTGAAGTTTTTGACCACATTGAAATTCTTGGTGATAAAACTCAATAATTAATTGCTGATAAAAACTCTCATCAAGCTCTAACGACTTTGCATAACTCAATATATTATTAAAATCTGCACCCCTCTTATTTTCTATCGATTTATTCGCTAAATTAATCGTTATCGCAGCTTGTGAGGAACTTTTAGGTAACCAATGCTCTAACATATCGACTAAATTTTGCTGGTGTAGCGGTTTGGCTAAATAATCACTCATGCCTGCTTGCAAGCACTTTGCCTTATCTTCTGCTAACGCATTTGCAGTCATGGCGACAATTGGTATTTCAGGTAAATTATTCTGTTTCTCCCATGCCCTAATTTCCTGCGTTGCCTCATAACCGTCCATAATCGGCATATGACAATCCATAAACACCAAATCGTAATCCTGTTCATTAATCGCTTCAAGCCCTGCTTTTCCCTGTTCAGCAATATCTAGGGTCACACCTAATTTGCGTAAAAAAGTGCCTGCGACCTTTTGATTAATCACATTATCTTCCACTAATAAAATATGGGCATTAAACTGCGGCAACACCTTTTCTAGCATAGGTGCTTTTACGGCATCAAAACTTAACAGCAATTTCGCTAACCGTTTAAATAATAATGTTTGCCTAACCGGTTTTAATAAGCATATATCAGCTTGATGACGCTCATCATCAACCGTGGCTGAACTTAAAATTAAAATAGGTAATTGGTCATAAAGCGGGTGCTGCCGTAATGTCTCTGTGAGTTGTAAACCATCCATTTCGGGCATTTGATAATCAATAATCGCCACATCAAAAGCGGCTTCTGTTTGTTCTAATAAGGCATCTA